>DASXRH010000715.1:0-2394 GCA_036506715.1 Acidimicrobiales bacterium | reverse complement strand
TCTGTGTGACGACGTCCGGTCGCAGCAAAGACATGGCGATTCTGTCGGCGTATGATCCCCCGGGGGGCCAGTGTCGGAGGGGAACATGTCGCGCTGGGAACCACGGTCCAATCGCGCGTCGCACACACCGGATACGGGCGGCTCGGCCGCACCATCGTCCCGCGTGCCACCGAACGTGTTCGGCGCGTCGCACATCTCGGTCGTCGTCGTCGAGGGGGAGCCGGCCGTCGGCAGCGGTGGCGCCGACGCGGTCGGTCCGCCGATCCAGGTGGTGGGCCACGTGTCGGTGGGGCCGGACGCCGTCGCGCTCGTCGAGCGGGTGCGGCCCGACGTGGTGCTGCTCCAGGTCGACGCCACCTGCCCGGCGGCGTCCGAGACGATCGAGGCGCTGCGGGCCAACCACCCGCTGACCAGGATCGTCGTGGCCGACGTGCAGCACGAGGGCGCAGCGCCCGAGGTGGTGGGCGACGAGGGGGGGTGCGTCGTCACCGACTCGGCCTTCGCCGACGTGGTCGCCGGCATCCAGCGGGCGGCGGGCGAGGGGGCCGAGTCACCGGCCGCCGGGGGCGGGGCCGCGGTGCGCCGCCACGGGGTCGGCCCGGCGCTCACCCGCCGCGAGCACGAGATCCTGCGGCTGGTGGCGCTGGGCAACACCAACAACGAGATCGCGCAGCGGCTGGGCCTGGCCGCCAACACGGTCAAGACCTATTGGCAGCGGGCGCTGCACAAGCTGTCGGCCCGCAACCGGGCCGAGGCCATCGCCCGAGCCCACGATCTGCGCTTGATCTGACCAAGGTGACTTGAGGGTAAGCAACAGCGCGATCAACTTGGTCGACAGGCGATCATTCGACAGGACGGCGCCAGGTCATATATCGGATGTGGCCACCGCCACCAGCGCGTCGATCACCGCCGCCTCGTACTCGGGCCGGTAGGTCGGCGCCCCCGTCCCCGGCCGCACCCGGGGCGGCAGCTCCAGCTGCGCCCCCGCCCGCTGGGGCAGGTTGACCGGGTTGCGAGGGTGCTGGCCCCGCAACCGCTCGGGGATGCGGTCCAGCTCGTCGACCACGGTGAACCCCCTGCCGAGGCCGACCTCCAGCCCCGCCCGCAGCGCCGCGGCCAGGGGGCGGTTCCGTCCCCCGACCAGCAGCGTGGTCCACATGCCCTCCCGGCCGTAGCCGTGCACCGCCACCACCACGTCGACGTGGGCGACGAACCCGGCCAGCGCCGGCGAGGCGGCCGGGTCGAAGGCCACCGACGGGATGTGCCAGGTCAGGTCCTCGGGCTGGCGCACCGCGTAGAACGAGGCGGCGGCCCGCTCGGCCGCCGCCTCGGCGATGGCGTCGGTGCCCCGCTCGAGGCTGCCGCCGTGGAAGGCCATGAACCCGAACCGGCCCCGCAGCTCGCACACCTCCTCCACTCCGGGATGGGCGAGGAGGTCGGCGAGCATCCCCCCGCAGCGTAGGTCAGCCGGGCGGACCCATGTCCTGCGCGACCTCGGCGGCCGTCAGCGCCCGGTTGTAGACGTTGACCTCGTCGATGGTGCCGGCGAACCACTCGCCCCACACGTTGTTGCCCCCGATGCGCAGGGCGTTCGCGCTGGTGGCGATCGGTCCCGTGACGGCGACGGTGCGCACGACCGCCCCGTTGACGTACAGCCGTAGGTTGGCGCCGTCGTAGGTGACGGCCAGGTGCGTCCAGGCATTGGTCGGCGTGGCGGCGGTGCCGGCGGCCACCTTGTCGCCGCCGATGTTCACGTAGCCGGCCGCCCGGGTCTGGTCGTTGGCGGCGTAGAGGCCGTAGGCCAGGCCGTTGGTGCCCCGTTCCTTCAGCACCACGGTCGACCAGTCGGACACCCGTGTCGGTCTGACCCAGGCGTCGACGGTCATGCCGCTGGTCAGGTCGAGCGACGGTGCGTCGGCCACCGTGACCAGGTCGTTCACCCCGTCGAACGCGAGCGCGCCACCCCGCCGGCCCGCGCTCGTCCACGTTGCGCCCGAGACCGTGCCCCCGTTTCCGGTGCCCGAGCGGTCGCCGGCGGCGGTGCCGGTGCCCTCGTCGAAGCCGAAGGAGGCGACCCGCCCCGGCGGCGCGGTGGGCGGGGCGTTGGCCACGGTGACCGTCACCGGCGCCGAGGTGAGCGAGTTGCCGGTGGGATCGCGCACCGTGGCGGTCAGCACCTGCTGGCCGTTGGGGACCGTGCGGGTGTCCCAGGCCAGCGAGTAGGGCGGGCTGGTGTCCTCGGCGCCGAGGTTGGCGCCGCCGGCCTTGAACTGGACGCCGCTCACGCTGGCCGTGCTCGACGCCTCAGCGGTGACGCTGATCGTGCCCGACACCGTGGCCCCGCCGGCGGGGGCGGTCAGGTGGCACGACAGGGTCGAGACCGCGGCGGTGGTG
>DASXRH010000714.1:0-1914 GCA_036506715.1 Acidimicrobiales bacterium | reverse complement strand
TCCTTGGCGTCGCGCACCTGGTCGACGAGGGCGCCGTCGTCGAGGTCGGCGTAGCCGTCTCTGGCCATGGCTAGAGCGCCTCCTCCTTGGTCACGAAGCGGGCCTTGATCGGCAGCTTCTGGATGGCCCGGTCGATGGCGGCGCGGGCCACGGCGGCGTCGGGGTACGACAGCTCGAACAGCACCCGGCCGGGCTTGACCACGGCCACCCAGTGCTCGGGGTTGCCCTTGCCCGAGCCCATGCGGGTCTCGGCCGGCTTCTGGGTGACGGGCTTGTCGGGGAAGATGTTGATCCACACCTTGCCGCCGCGGCGGATGTGGCGGGTCATGGCGATACGGGCGGCCTCGATCTGGCGGGCGGTGATCCACCCGGGCTCGAGGGCCTGGATGCCGTACTCGCCGAAGGTGACCTCGGTGCCCCCCTTGGCCGGGCCCTTCATGCGGCCCCGGTGGTGCTTGCGGTGGGCGACCTTGCGCGGCATCAACATGTCACTCGTCCCCCGGACGGAAGTGCGGCGTCTCGTGGTGGTCGTGCACCCGGCGCTCGATCTCCTCTTCCTCGGCCAGCAGGCGCTCGAGCTCGGGGTCCGCCTCCTTGATGAGGGGCTCGTTCTCGGCGGGCGCCTCCTCGACCCCTTCGGCGGGACGGCGGCGACCGGCAGCCGACGACACCACCCGCTTGCCCCCGCCGGCCGGGCCGCCGGCACCCGAGGTCTCACCCACGGCCATCGCGGCCTCGCGAGCGATCTTCTCCTCGCTCTGCGACTTGTAGGGCAACACGTCGCCCTTGTAGAGCCACACCTTCACGCCGATGCGACCGGCGGTGGTGCGGGCCTCGCGGAACCCGTAGTCGATGTCGGCCCGCAGCGTGTGCCGTGGGACCCGGCCCTCGCGGTAGCTCTCGGTGCGGGCCATCTCGGAGCCGCCCAGGCGGCCAGAGCACTGCACCTGGATGCCCTGGGCCCCGGCCTTCTGCGCGTTCTGCACGGCCCGCTTCATGGCCCGCCGGAAGGCGACCCGGGCGGCCAGCTGGTCGGCCACGCCCTGGGCGATCAGGGCGGCGTCGAGCTCGGGCTGCTTGATCTCCTGGATGTTGAGCTGCACCTTGGGGTTGCCGGTGATCTTGGCCAGCCCGCCCCGCAGGCGGTCGGCCTCGCTGCCCCGGCGCCCGATGACGATGCCCGGGCGGGCGGTGTGCACGTCGACCCGCACGCGGTCGCGGGTGCGCTCGATCTCGACCCGGCTGATGGCGGCGTGGGGCAGCTCGCTCATCAGGTAGTCGCGGATCTTCCAGTCCTGGATGACGTTGTCGCTGTACTCCTCGCGGTCGGCGAACCACCGCGACTTCCAGTCGGTGGTGACGCCGAGCCGGAACCCATAGGGATTGACCTTTTGGCCCATGGTTACTTCTTCTCCTCGGCGTCGGGATCGACGTCGTCGTCTTCGGCGGTGGACTCGTCGTCCTCGTCCTCGGCGACGACCTCTTCCTCGGCCTCGTCGGTGGGCTCGTCCTCGGCGGCGGCCTCCTCGGCCTCCTCCACCATCTCGTCGGTGGGCTCGCCCACCTCGACCTCGTCGGTGGGCTCGACCTCGGTGGGCTCGTCCTCGGCGGCGGCCTCCTCGGCCTCCTCCACCATCTCGTCGGTGGGCTCGCCCACCTCGACCTCGCCTGTGGGCTCGACCACCTCGTCGGCGGGCTCGGCCTCGGTCTCGGGCGTCACGGCCTCGCCGCGGCTGCGGGCGACGCGGGCCCGGCGGGACTCCTGGCCCCGGCGGCCCCGGCGCGACGGCGTGGTGCCGCCGCCGGCGGCCCGCTTGGCCTCGACCTTGGCGGTCATCTCGGCCGGCATGGGGCTGACGATGATCGTGATGTGGCACATCCGCTTGCGGATGCGCGTGGCCCGGCCCCGGGCCC
>DASXRH010000713.1:0-3256 GCA_036506715.1 Acidimicrobiales bacterium | reverse complement strand
AACACGGCGTCGGGCCGGGCGTGGTGGATGGCGGCGGCCGCCGCCGCCAGCGACCGGCCCGACTCGGCCAGGTCGGCTCGGCCCACGACGACGGTCAGCGGACCGTCGCCAGCCAGCAGCGCGGCCGCCGCGGCGAGCGCGTCCGGGGCGACCCCGCCCGCGCCGCCGGCGTCGCCCCGGGCCGTGGGCCCACCGGCGGGGCGGTCGTCGGGCGGCCGCTGGCCGCCGGCCAGCAGCGCACGCACCACCGGCAGGGCGTGGCCCGGCCGGTAGCGCAGCGACTCGGCGACCAGGTCGTCGCTGATGCTGGTGCGGGTCGAGGCCAGCTCGACCAGCTTGACCCCGTCGTTGCGGACCGCGTGGCGCAGCCGCAGGAACAGGATCGGCAGCTCCTCCTTGGGGTCGGGGCCGAGCAGCAGCACGGTCCCGCCCGGGCGGCAGGCGTCGTCGATGGTGGCCCGGGGCAGGCCGAGGACCGCCTCGGCCGGCAGGCCGTCGCCCAGCTGGGCGTCGACGTTGTCGGAGCCGATCACCCCCTTGGCCAACTTGACCCAGGCGTACTGGGCCTCGTTGGTGAGCCGGGCGCCGCCGAGCACCGCGAACCCCGACGGGCCGGAGCGCTCGAGCCCCTGGCGGATGGCCTCGGTGGCGCGGCGCAGCGCGTCGTTCCAGGTGGCCGGCTTGAGCAGCAGCCCCTCGTCGCGCACCAGCGGCTTGCCCAGGCGCTCCTCGCTGTTGACCGCCTCGAAGTCGAACCGGCCCTTGTCGCACATCCAGCCCCAGTTGACGGCGTCGACGTCGACGCCCATGTAGCGCAGCACGCGGTTGCGGCTGGACTGCACCACCACCCGGCACCCGACCGAGCAGCTGGTGCAGGTCGACTCGATCTGCTCGAGGTCCCAGGGCCGGGCCTTGAAACGGTAGGGCGTGGCTGTGAGCGCCCCCACCGGGCAGATCTGCACGGTGTTGCCGCTGAAGTAGCTGGCGAAGGGGTG
Organism: Acidimicrobiales bacterium; assembly: GCA_036506715.1. Classification (GTDB taxonomy): domain Bacteria; phylum Actinomycetota; class Acidimicrobiia; order Acidimicrobiales; family VFJN01; genus ZC4RG19. The sequence continues at coordinate 2,261 of DASXRH010000713.1, read as the reverse complement.
GTCGGGGAAGGTGTTGACCTGGGTCTGGCCGCCCCGGTCCATGAAACTGATCAGCGGGTCGCCCGCCACCTCGTCCGCGAAGCGGGTGCAGCGGTCGCACAGGATGCACCGCTCGCGGTCGAGCAGCACCAGCTCGCTGATGGGGATCGGCTTCTCGAAGTGCCGCTTCTCCTCCACGAACCGGCTCTCGCCCGGCCCGTAGGCGACCGTCTGGTCCTGCAGCGGGCACTCGCCGCCCTTGTCGCACACCGGGCAGTCGAGCGGGTGGTTGGCCAGCAGGAACTCGAGCACGCCCTCCTGGGCCTTCTGCGTCACCGGCGACTCGGTCGACACCGCCATGCCGTCGGAGCACTCGATCATGCACGACGGCTGGAGCGCCGGGCCCCGGCCGGTGTCGATCTCGACGATGCACATGCGGCACATGCCCACCGAGGGCATGCGCGGGTGGTAGCAGAAGCGGGGGATGTAGACGCCGTGGCGCTCGGCGGCGTCGATGACCAGCTCGCCCTTCGCGGCCTCGACGGTGCGCCCGTCGATGGTCACGCCGACCGTGATCGGTGCGGCGGTGTCGGTCACGACGGGGCTCCGACGGTCGTGCGGGGGGCGGGGGTGTAGGCCTTGCCGGCCACCGCGACGGTGATCTCGGTCTCGCCTCCGCAGTAGGCGAAGAACTCGTCCCTGAACCGGATGACGGCGGACGCGATGGGCGACACCGCGGACGGGCCCAGCGGGCAGATCGTGGTCTGCTTGGGCGGCCAGGTGATGGACGGGCTGATGTTGTCGCTGATGTCGAGCAGCTTGTTGATGTCGGACGGCCGGCCGTGGCCGTCGAGGATGCGGCGGAGGATCTTCTCCAGCCAGGTCGTGCCCTCGCGGCAGGGCGTGCACTTGCCGCACGACTCGCGGGCGAAGAACCGCACCACCCGCCACGCGGCCTTCACCGCGTCGGTGGTCTCGTCCATGACCACGATGGCGCCCGAGCCCAGCATCGACCCGGCCGCGCCCACCGCCGCCGCCTCCAGCGGCAGGTCGAGGTGCTCCTCGAAGAGCCACGGGGCCGACGCGCCGCCGGGGATGTAGGCCTTGATGTGGTTGCCGTCGACGATGCCGTCGGCATAGCGCTCGCCGTAGATGATGTCCCGGAAGGTGGTCGTGCCGAACTCGACCTCGAACACCCCCGGGTTGCGCACGTGGCCCGACACGGCGAACAGCCGGGTGCCCAGCGAGGTCCCGGCCCCGATGTCGGCGAACGCGGCGCCGCCGTGGCTCACGATCCACGGCAGGTTGCACAGGGTCTCGACGTTGTTGACCACCGTGGGCTGCAGGTAGAGGCCCTTGGCCGCCGGGAAGAACGGCGGCTTGAGCCGGGGCAGGCCCCGGTTGCCCTCGAGCGACTCGATGAGCGCGGTCTCCTCGCCCACGATGTAGGCGCCGGCGCCCCAGGTCAGGATGATGTCGACCGAGAACTCGGTGCCGAGGATGCTCTTGCCGACGTAGCCGGCGGCGTAGGCGTCGTTGAGCGCCTGGGCGATGCGCTCCTGCGCCAGTGCCATCTCGCCCCGGACGTAGAGGAAGGCCTGCGCGGCGCCGATCGCGTAGCAGGCCAGCAGCGCACCCTCGATGAGGAGGTGCGGGTCCCGCTCCATGAGGATGCGGTCCTTGTAGGTGCCGGGCTCGGACTCGTCGCCGTTGATCACCAGGTAGCGGGGGAACACGCCCGGCGGGCAGAAGCCCCACTTGACCCCGGCGGGGAAGCCGGCGCCGCCCCGACCCAGCAGGCTGGCGGTCTTGACGTTCTCGGAGACCTCGGCCGGGGTCATGTCGTCGAGGGCGGTGCGCAGCGCGGCGTAGCCGCCGGTGTCGAGGTAGCGCTCGAGGGTGAAGCCGTCGGCCAGGTCCCAGCGGGAGGACGTCAGGCGGGGGATCTCCCGCTGCCCTCCCCCGGTCGGGTCGCCGGCGGGCGCGTCGGTCACGACGAGGCCTCCGTCGTCTTGTCGTTGCGCGCCAGCCACGGGGGCTCGACGTTGATGTCGGGCGGGGCGACCCCGGCGCGGCGCTCGTCGGGAATCCGCTGGCGGACCCGACTGAGGGTGCCGTGGCGGGGCACGTCGTGCGCCCGCTTGCCCGCCCGCAGGTCGTCGATCAGCTCGTCGGCCTGCGCGTTGGTGATGCGGTGGAAGTAGCGGTAGTTGACCTGCAGGCACGGGGCCTCGGTGCAGGCCGCGATGCACTCGACGTCCTCGAGCGTGAACTTGCCGTCG
>DASXRH010000712.1:0-4530 GCA_036506715.1 Acidimicrobiales bacterium | reverse complement strand
GCGCAGCGTCCGCCCGACGCCGGTATCGAGCGCAAGCTGGCCGCTGGCCATGAGCCGATAGCCCATCCCACCCACCACCGCGGCGCCCACGAGCGGACGGATTCCACGCACCCGGCCACTGTTGCACCCACCCCGGGACACGTCGAGATGGCGAGCCGTGGCCCCGACGCTCGCAGCCACGACAACCGACCGCGCCAGACCGGCGCGTCCGCAGCCTCGGCAGCGAGCCGGTTCAACCGACGATCGAGCCGCGGCTGTCCGCCTACCGCCGGGCCCCTGAGCCGGCCGCGCCGTCGGCGGGCGCCACGTCGCTGGCGATGAGCACGTCGTCGCCGACGAGGTGCACGGACCGATTCACGAGCTTGAGGCCGTCGGCCACCGAGGTGATGCCGAGCTGGCCGACCGCCTCCGTGCCCTGGCCGATGATGGTGGGCGCAACCCCGACGATCAGCCGGTCCACCAGACGGGCGGCGAGCAGCGACGTGATCACCCGGGCGCCGCCCTCGACCAGCAGCGTCTCCACGCCGGCGCGGCGCAGCATCTCCAGCGCCGCACGCAGGTCGACCCCCTCCGGGCCGGCGCGCAGCACCTCCACCCCGACGTCCCGGTCGGCCAGCGCCCGGCGGCGGTCCAGGCCGGACCGGCCGGTCGTCAGGATCGTCGTCACCGCCTCTGGCCCGAGGACCTTGGCGTCGAGCGGCAGGCGGAGCGTCGAGTCCAGGACCAACCGCAGAGGCGAGGCCCCGGGCACCATCCGCACGGTGAGCTGGGGGTCATCCTGGACGACCGTGCCCACGCCCACCAGCACGGCGTCGCACGCCGCCCGCAGTGCGTGGGAGAGGCGGCGCTCCGCCTCGCCGCTGATCCAGCGGGCATCCCCGGTGGCGGTTGCGATGCGGCCGTCGAGTGTCTGGGCGAACTTGAGCACCACCTTGGGTCGCTCCGGGTGGCCGCCCGTGCCCAGCAGCTCGCTGATGTCCACGGCCGCGTCCCCGAGCACGGGGACACCGGGAGCCTCCCCGGTCGGGCGGACATGTCCCAGGCGGCGCTCCTTGGTCTGCAGGTAGCGGAGGTTGCGGCTGTGGGGTGCCGTGGCCAGGGGCTCGACCGCGAGGATCGGCGCGCCGGCGGACCGCAGGCCCGCCACCTTGGCCGGGTTGTTGGTCAGCAGGCGCACGGAGCGCATGCCCAGGGCCGCGAGCACCGCGGCGCTGTCGTCGTAGTGCCGGGCGTCGACCGGCATGCCGAGGGCCAGGTTGGCGTCGACCGTGTCGGCGCCGCGGTCCTGCTCGACGTACGACCGCAGCTTGTCGACCAGGCCGATGCCCCGGCCCTCGTGGCCGGTGGCGTACACCAGCGCGCCCCGGCCCGCGGCCGTGATCGCCCGCAGGGCCAGCTGGAGCTGGATGCCGCAGTCGCAGCGCAGCGACCGGAGGGCGTCCCCGGTCAGGCACTCGGAGTGCACCCGGACCAGGACATCCTCGCCGCCGGCCACACGGCCCCGGGTCAATGCCAGGTAGATGCGGCCGGACGCACACTCGAACGCCCGGGCGTCGAACGTTCCCAGCGACGTGGGGAGGGCCACGCGGACGAGCTCCCGCAGGAGGCCCGGGCCGTCCGGCGTGCCGGGGCCTGGCATCGCCGGACAGGATAGGGGGCCGTGACAACGAGCGCCGGAAGCAACCACGGCCGGGCGACGGCAGTGTCCTTCACCGCGCCGCACCGCGCCGAACTGGTCGAGGTCGACTTGCGCCCTCCCGCCGAGGGTGAGGTGATGGTCCGGACGCTGTGGTCCGGCATCAGCGGAGGGACCGAGATGCTTGCCTACCGGGGCGAGGTCGACGCGGACCTGCCGCTCGACGAGGTGATCGGTGCACTCGGCGGCTCGTTCACCTTCCCCTTCCGCTATGGCTACAGCTGCGTGGGGCGGGTCGAGCGGTCACGCGGCGACGTGGCCGAGGACCGGCTCGTGTTCGCCTTCCATCCCCACCAGGACCGCTTCGTCGCCCGGGCCGAGGACGTCGTGCCCCTCGACGGCGTGGACCCGCGGGAGGCGACGCTGTTCCCGCTGGTCGAGACCGCCCTCCAGGTCGCGCTCGACGCGGGGGTGGTGCTCGAGGAGGTGGTGGTGGTCACCGGGCTGGGGGCCGTCGGGCTGCTCACGTCGCTGATGCTGCGGCGGGCGGGGGCCCGGGTGGTGGGGGTCGAGCCGAGCACCGAGCGGCGGGCGGTGGCGGCCACCCTCGGCGTGCGGGCCGTCCCGCCGGACGGCGTCGCCGCTCTCCTCGCCGACGTGGCCCCGGCGGGCGCGCCGCTGCTCGTGGAGGCCAGCGGGCGACCGGAGGTGCTGCGTGCGGGCCTTGCGCTCCTGGGGCACGAGGGGGAGGCCCTCGTGGTCTCGTGGTACGGCACCAAGGACGCCCGGCTGCCCCTCGGCGCCGACTTCCACCGCCGCCGCTTGCGCATCCGCAGCACGCAGGTCTCGTCGATCCCCTCCTCCCAGAGCGGCCGCTGGTCACGTGCCCGGCGCCGGACCGTAGCGCGTGAGCTACTGGGCGAGCTGCCGCTGGCCCCGCTGGCCACGCACGCCTTCCCGTTCGCCGACGCTCCCGCTGCCTTCGCCGCCGTCGACCGGGGCCCTGCCGGGCTGGTGCACGCCGCCCTGTGCTACACGTAGCCGCGATGTACGAGGTCGGGACGGCAATCGAGGTGCGTGCCCTGCACGTGATGCCGGGTGTCGAGGGCCCCGAGGGCGAGCTGCACGCCCACGACTACCGGCTCGAGGTCGTGGTCGGCCGGGCAGACCTCGGCGACCGCGGCATGGTGTGCGACCTCGACGTCCTTGACGCCGCGCTGCAGGACGTCGCCGACCGGCTGCGCGACGCCGACCTCGAGGTGATCCGCCCGGCGGACGCCGAGGCGGTCACGGTGGAGGTCTTCGCCCGCTGGCTGCACGCCGAGCTGGCGGGACCGGTGAAGGCCGGTGGCGGTGAGGACCTGGCGGTGCGGGTGTGGGAGTCGCCCACGGCGTTCGGCGGCTACCGGGCGACGGTCACGTGACCACCCCGACGCAGGTGGGCGACGGGTCGGCGAACCCGTACCAGCACTCAGGACGGCTCCCGACGGACGCCAGGCGAACGGCCGACGGTCACCAGCTCGCGGTCGACCCCGTCCAAGCCGCCCGGGGCCGTGCCAGCTCGATCGGGTAACGTTCGCCGCCGCCGAACAGGCCGCTGGCGCCGAACGCCGTCGGTGCCAAGTGGATGACCCGCATGCTCGTCGCCTCCCTCGTGACGCTCGGCTCGCCGGCGCAGCTGACCGGCGGTTACCTCTACCACCGTCGCATGTCGGAGCTGGCGCCCGCCCACGGGGCGCGCCTCGAGCTGGTGTCACTGCCGGCCCTGCCCTTCCCCCTGCCGGCGGCGTTCGGGCGGCGGCTGCTCCGCCGCGTAAGGGACAGCGACGTCGTCGTGGTCGACAGCATCGTCGCCGCCTACATGGCGCCGTGGCGCCCGGTCCCGCCGGTGGTGGGGATCCTGCACCAGCCGCCGGGCGGCATCGACCACGGGCCGGTCCGGAGCGCCGTCCAGAGCCTGCTGGACCGGGCCCTCTACCGCCGGTGCGCGCTGCTCGTCCTGGCGGCCGAGGCCCTGGCGGGCACCGGCCTCCCGTCCGTGCCCATCGCGGTGGTTCCGCCGGGGCGGGACGTCGCCCCGCCGTCGGCCCGCCGGCCGCTCGACCTCCGCCAGGGGCGCCGGGCCGCGCTGCTGAGCGTCGGCAACTGGATGGCCCGCAAGGGCGTCCTCGACCTCGTCGAGGCGTTCGCCCCACTGCCGCCCGACCTTGCCACGCTGCACCTCGTCGGTCGCACCGACATGGACCGCCGCTACGGGCACCGGGTCGCGGCCCGGCTGGCCCGCCCCGACGTCGCCGGCCGGGTGGTGGTGCACGGCCCCGTGAGCCGGGAACGGGTCGGCGACCTGTACCGAGCGGCGGATGTGTTCGTGCTGGCCAGCTATCGCGACCCCTACGGCACCGTGTACGGGGAAGCCATGGCCGCCGGCCTCCCGGTGGTCGGCTGGCGGGCGGGCAACCTGCCCAACCTTGCCGACCACGAGCGGGAGGGCCTGATCGTCGAGCCCGGTGACCGCGCCGGGCTCACCGCCGCCCTCGCCCGGCTGGCCGACGACGTCCCCTACCGCGAGCGCCTGGCCGCCGCGGCCGCCGACCGCGCCCGCGAGCTCCCCACCTGGGATGACACCGCCGCCCGGCTCGTCGAGCTGCTGGCCTCCGTCGCGCCTCGCTGATGCCGGGGGAGCGCCGCGCCGGTCGGCCGCCACCGGGTCGAGGACCGGCGCATCGACCCCGACCGCATCTTCGCCCTGCGCGTCGACGAGTGGTCGAGCCCATGCGGTCCTCCAGCACCTGCGGATCCCGGTGGTTAGGGTGCGCGCGAGCCGCGAGCAGTCGGGAGGCACGGCAATGCCCGAGCGAGACGGATACATCCCTGGCGTCCCCTGCTGGGTCGAC
>DASXRH010000711.1:0-2958 GCA_036506715.1 Acidimicrobiales bacterium | reverse complement strand
TGAGGCCTTCGAGCGCGCCGGCGGCGACGCGAGATCGCTTGTCGCCCGCAGCTCCTCGGTCGTGGAGGACATGGCCGACTCGTCGATGGCCGGCCAGTTCGACTCGATCATCGGCATCGACGGCTTCGACGAGTTCAAGATCGCGGTCGAGGCCGTCCTCGTGTCCCGCGAGCGGGCAGGAGCGACCGATTATCCGATCGCGGTGCTGGTCCAGCCGCTGATCGAGCCCCGCTTCGGCGGGATCATGTTCGGCATCGACCCGGTCAGCGGCCGCACCGACCGTCGGGTGGTCAGCGCCGTCCTCGGCGGCCCCGAGCCGCTGGTCAGCGGCGAGGTCGACGGCTCCCGCTACATCATCGACGACGCCGGCTCGGTCGTGGAGGCGACCATCCGCGACGGCGCCCACCTCGACCGGGCCGACCTCCGCCGCCTCGCGGCGCTCTCGGGCCAGGTGGCCGAGGTGTTCGGCGGGCCGCAGGATGTCGAGTGGGCCATCGGCACCGACGGCACGCTCTGGCTGTTGCAGTCGCGGCCCGTCACCACCGAGGTCCGGGGCCGCCCGCAGGGACCGGTGTACGGGCCGGGCCCGGTGGCCGAGACGTTCCCCGGACCCCTGACCGAACTGGAGCAGGACATGTGGGTGCCGCCCCTGCGGGAGGCCGTGGCCGAGGCGGTGCTGCTGGCCGGGGCCGCCACCCGCAAGGAGCTGGAGGCCAGCCAGGTGGTCGTGGCCATCGCCGGGCACGTGGCCATCGACCTGCGGCTCGCGGGCGAGATCCCGCCCCGCCATCCGACCGCCAGCAAGCTCAACCCGGTGGCGTCGGCCCGCCGGCTCCGCGCTGCGTGGCGGGTGGGGCGGCTGCGGTCTGCGCTCCCCCAGCTGGCCGAGAACCTGCTGGACCGGGCCGACCACGACCTCGAGGCCGTCCCCGCCCTCGGCGAACTGACCAGCCGCCAGCTGCTGGCCCTGGTGCGTCGGAGCGGCACCATCCTGCGGGCCCTCCACGCCCACGAGATCCTCATGGGGATGCTGACCGACACCGGCGGCAACCGCATGACCGGGGCGGCGGTGGCGCTGCGGATCCTGGTGGAGTCGCGGGCCGACGGCATGACCAACGAGGAGATCCTGGGACGCAGCCCGATCGTCCTCGCATTGGCCCCGCCCCGCGTGGCGCCGCGGCCGGCCCTGCCCGCCGAGGCGTCGGCGCTCAACCTCGGGCCCGACGACGACAGCGGCAGCGACAACGGCATCCTGCGGGAGGCGCTGCGCCTGCGCGTGCGGTGGATCCAGGAGCTGTCGGGCCGGGCCGCCTGGGCGCTGGGCGAGCGCCTGACCGCCGCCGGCCAGCTGCCCGAGCCCGAGCTGATCCGGCACATGAACCTCGACCACATCGAGGCGGTGGCCACCAACCGTGCGGTCGTCGTACCGGCGCTGGTGGCCGACCACGAGCACGAGGCCGGGACGCCGCTACCGGCGTGGTTCCGCATCTCCGATCGGGGCCTCCCCATCCGCGAGCAGTGCGCCCAGGAGGTCGGCGGCGGTACGGGGGCCGGTGGGGGCGTGGGGGTCGGCCCGGTCACCCACGACGCCCACGACCCGCCGAGCGGTGCCGTTCTGGTGACCACCACGCTCACGCCCGGCCTGGCCCCGATGCTGCCCCGGCTGGCCGGGATCGTGGCCGAGACCGGGTCGGTCCTGTCCCACCTGGCGATCCTCGCCCGGGAGGCGGGAGTCGCCACCGTCGTCGGCTACGCCGGCGCCACCGACGACCTGCCCGAGGACGCCATCGTCGAGGTCGACGGCGGGACGGGGCGGGTCACGATCAAGGAGGCCGCAGGGTGAAGACCGTCGCGTGGCTAGCAGGGGTGGGCACCGTCCTGGCGGCGGGCGCCTACATGATCGTGTCGCTCAACCGCTGGGAGTGGAGCCGGGCCCTGTTCTTCGGGCTCATCGTGCTCATTGCGGAGGTGGGGCTGGCCACGGCGCTGATCCTGCGGCGGCTCGGCCAGCTCGACCGGGGCAACCGCGAGGTCCTCGACCCGATGCTGCGCGAGATCCTGCGGGCCAACCGCCCGCCCGCCCGCGACCGCTTCGCGTGGCTCAAGGAGTCGACCTCGCAGCTCAACGTGTTCATCACGTTCCTGGTGGGCGGGGGCGTGCTCATCTCGGCCATGGCCTGGGTGGTCGACCGGCTGGCGTCGACGACGTCCAACTCGGTGGGCGAGCGGCGCCTCGCCCGCGACCTGCGCTCGATCAGCTACCCGCGGGGTGGCCTGCTCGTGGACGAGGTGACGGTGCTGGCGCAGGAGGTACCCGGGGCCGATGACAGCCAGATCCGCAAGCTGCTGCGGTGGGCGGCCCCCGGATGAGAGTCCGCGCAGGAGCCGTCGCCCTCGGAGTCGTCGGCCTCGCCCTCGGCACGGTGGCCGTCGGGAGCCTGCGGGAGGCCACCCTGTCGACCCACCAGCAGGTGCCCCCCGGGTCCCGGATCGAGCTCGTGGTGCGGGCCGAGACCAGGGGCGGCGAGCCGGGCCAGAACCTGGGCGAGATGGTGGAGGCCCAGATCCAGACCTGCCGCCTGGAGGTCACGTCCGACGTGGTCGGCGCGGTCGAGCCCGTCGGCGGCAACGGCCTCTACCGGGCCCGGCTCACACCAACGATGGACGAGACCAACCGCCGCCAGTTCCGCGGCTGCCTCCAGGACTGGACCGTCGACCACCTCCGCATCCACGTCCTGTCGCTGGAGTAGTCGCGACAACCGGCCGATGGATCTCGCGCCGCTGCCCCTGGGCCGGCCGGAGACGGCCGAGCCCCGCCGCCCGCGGACAGGACTCGGGCGGCAGGGACGGCCGGAGCGCCGTCGTCCGCCCTGGTGCCGACGGCTCTCTGATGACCAACCAATACGACCCGGCCGCCGGACCGGTTCCCGAAAGATCTGTGGCAGATGTCTCACGGAC
>DASXRH010000710.1:0-2684 GCA_036506715.1 Acidimicrobiales bacterium | reverse complement strand
TTCGTGCGCCTGGCGCCGGCCATGCTGGCGGCACGCCGCGTCGAGCGCCGAGCGGCGACCGTGCCGGACGGCGAGGTCAGTGCGGGCCTGACGCCGCCGTGACCTGGGGGCGCACGAGCGCCCGGGCCTCGCGCACCAGCGCGCCGGCGATGCGCCGCCGGCGGGGGACGGGGAGCACCCGGTTGATCGACCGGCGGTCGAAGTTGGGGTTGTCGTAGGGGTCGACGGCGGTGACGGTCTCCCACCGGGCGCGGAACAGCCCCTTCTCCCACTCGGCGACCGCGGTGTCGCGGCTGGCCGACTCGAAGTGGATCATGACGGTGCCGGGGTCGTAGACGACGCGGAGGCCGAGCGTGCGGAGCTTGAGGCAGTAGTCGATGTCGTTGTAGTTGACCGGCAGCCCTTCCCACAGCCCGCCGACCTCGTCGAACGCGGCCCGCGGGGTCATGAGGCAGGCCCCGGTGACGGCCAGGTAGTTCCCGGCCACGAGCACGTCGTTCGCGTAGCCGCCGAACCCGGCCGGGAACCCGTGGTAGAGGTGACCGGGCAGCTCGCGCACGATGACGCCCGCGTGCTGGAGCCCGCCGTCCTCGTACAGCAGCCGGGCGCCCACCGCCCCCACCCCGGGCCGGTCGGCGTACATGACCATGCGCTCGATCCAGTCGGGGGTGGCGATCTCGATGTCGTCGTTGAGCATCAGGACCTGCTCGCCCCCGCTGTGGAGCACCCCCAGATTGACCTTCTCGGAGTAGTTGAACGGCTGCTCGTAGGGCACGAGCACGAGGCGGTCACCGGCGATGGCCCGCAGCTCGTCGCGCACGGCGGCGTCGACCGGGGGATCGCACACGCACACGATCTCGACGTCGTCGTAGGTCGACGTCTCGACGATGCTGCGCACGCAATGGGTCACCAGCCGGGTGGGCTCGCCGCGGACCGGCCGCACCGTGCCCGCGGTGGGGATGACGATGCTGACCGGCGGCCGCCGGGCCAGGGCGGGGGACAGGCGGTAGACGCCGGGGTGCTCCATGTCGTGGTCGACCTTGGCGGGGAAGCCGGTGCGGTCGCAGTGGGCCTGGAGGGCCCGGGTGCCCGCGTCGTAGGCCCACGGCTTGGCCTCGACCCCGCTGCCGGCGGTGGAGGTGGCGATCGTGCGCCAGTGATAGAGCACGCGGGGCACATGGGCGACGGCCCGGGCCCTCTCGGTGACCCGGAGCACCAGATCCCAGTCCTGGGCGCCGTCGAGGGTGGGGTCGAAGCCACCCACCTCGTCGACCAGCGTGCGGCGCAGGACGCTGAGGTGGCAGGTGTACATCTGGGTGCGGAAGCGGTCGGGGGCCCAGTCGGGCTTGTGGAAGGGACCCGAGTGGCGACCCCGCTCGTCGAGCTTGTCCTCGTCGGTGTAGACGTAGTCGACCTGCGGATCGGCCCGGATCGCCTCGGCCACCGCGGCCAGGGCGTCGGGGTGGAGCTCGTCGTCGTGGTCGAGCAGGGCGACGAACTCGCCCCTCGCCATGGCCAGGCCGTCGTTGGACGCGGCCACGATCCCCCCGTTGGCCGGCCGGCGGACGAGCCGCACGCGCGGATCGACGGCGGCGGCGTGCTCGAGCACGGCCACCACCGCGGGCGACGGCGAGCCGTCGTCGACGAGGCAGTGCTCCCAGTCGGCGAACGTCTGCGCGCGCACGGAGGCGAGCATGGCCTCGAGCACCGGGATCGGTGGGTCGTAGACGGGCGTCACCACCGAGAACCGCGGCCGCGCGGTCGCATCGGCGCCGGTCACGGATCGCGCCTGGTGGACCCCGTCGCCCGGGTCGTCGGCCGGAGCCGGCGCACCACCCTGCGCGCCCGCTGGGACACCCGCCGGGCGGTGATGGTGCGGATGGCGGTGAGGTGGGTGCGGAGCCCCGCGTACTGGCCGGCGATCGCCTCGAAGCGGGCGGCGCGGGCGTTGGCCGTGGCCAGCTCGGCCTCGGCACCGGCGACCCGGTCGCGCAGGCGGAGGATCTCGTGGCGCAGGCCGATGATCTCGGCCTCGGCGGCGGGATCGGGGGCCTGGCTGCTGGCGTCGCCGCCGGCGGCGGTTCCGGCGGGGGCACTCTCGGACATGGCTGACCAGTCTACGAGGCGGGCGGTTGGGGCGGTGGCGTGCGCCGGCGGGGTCGGGCGGTCGTCGGTCATCGCTCGCCTCCCGGAACGTCGCTCTCGGCGTCGGCCAGTCCGTGGGCCGCCAGCAGGTCCTGGGCCGCGGTGGCGGGCGACAGCCGGCCGTCGCGCACGTCGGCCACCACCCGGTCCCACCGCCCGGCCACGGCGGCGTCGCCCCGGAACGACTCGACCAGCCGCTCGCGGATCTCGTCCCACATCCACGACACGGCCTGGGACGACCGTAGCTCGGCGAGCGCGCCCGTCGTGGCCAGGTGCTCGGTCAGGTCGGTGACCGCGGCCCACACCTCGTCGATGCCGGTGCCCTCCAGCGCCGAAGCGGCCAGCACCGGCACGACCCAGTCCGAGTGCTTGGGCCGGAGCAGGTGAGCGGCGGGTTGGTAGTCCGCCGCGGCCCGACCCGCGGCCGGAGCCAGGTCGCCGTCGGCCTTGTTGACGACGATCACGTCGGCGAGCTCCATGATCCCCCGCTTGATGCCCTGCAGCTCGTCGCCGCCGCCGGGTGCGGCGATCAGGACGAA
>DASXRH010000709.1:0-7262 GCA_036506715.1 Acidimicrobiales bacterium | reverse complement strand
AGGGCGGCCAGCTCGGCGGCGTGGTCCTCGACGGTGTCGTGCAGCGCGGCGGCGCTCAGGACGGCCCCGTCGTCGCACGTGTAGCGGATCAACCGCAGCACCAGCCGGAACGGATGGGTCACGTACGTGTCGACCGGCAGGTTCCGGCGCATGCCCCGCTGGTCGTCGCGGTGCAGGTAGGCGGCCACCTCCATCGCCGCCTGCAGCACTCCCGTGTCGACCCCCAGCCCGGCGCCCTCCCGCACGATGGCGAACCCGAGCAGCGACGGGTCCATGTCCTTCAGCGCCAGCGACCGCAACGCCCCACCCACCGCCGCACTCGTGCTCGCGTCCATCCCACAGTGTGGACCGTCGACCCGGACCGCCTGCGCCGGTGTGCCATCGTGGACGCGGAGGAGCCGTCGCCGCCATGCCGCCACCCCGCCCCGCGCACGAGGACGACGGCCGCCCGCGCACCCGGGGCGGCTGGGATCCGGTGGGCACAGCCGCCGGGCGCCGCGCCGTCCACGCCGAGCGGGGCACCGCCCGGGGCCAGCGCACCCGGACGCTGATCGTCGACGCCGCCCGGCGGGTCTTCGAGCGGGACGGCTACGTCGACGCCAACGTCGACGGGATCGTGGCCGAGGCCGGCGTGTCCCGGGGCAGCTTCTACACCTACTTCCCGTCCAAGCGGGAGGTGTTCCGCGAGCTGGCTGCCGCGGTGGGGGAGCGGGTCAGCCGGGCGGTGGCGGCCGAGCCCGACGGCCACCTCGACCCCGTTGCCGCGCTCGAGCGCTCGAACCGGCGCTACGTCGAGGTCTACCGGGACAACGCCGCGCTCTACGGGCTCATCGAGCAGATCGCCACCATGGACGAGGCGGTGCACCGCCAGCGGCTGGCCAGCCGCCAGGCCCACGTCGAGCGGGTGGCGGCCACCATCCGCCGCTGGCAGGCCAGGGGGGTGGCCGACCCCGGCGTCGACCCGCCCACCACCGCTGGCGCCCTGGTCTCGATGACCTCGAACTTCTGTTACTGGTGGTTCGTCGGCGACGACCCGTACGACACCGACGCGGCCTGCGCCACCCTCAACCAGGTGTGGGTACGGGCCGTCGACCTGCGCCGCCGCCCCCGTCCCTCCTGGCGCTGACGCCCAAAGTCGACATCGATGTCGATTTGGTGTACATCGGGGGCCATGGACAGCGACGCGCCGGCCCCCACCCGCGACCGCGTGCGCGCCGAGGCGGCGGCGTGGATCGGCGATCACTGGCATCCCGACCTCGCGCTGCTCGACTGGCGACGGGCGCTGTTCGCCGCCGGCTGGGCGGTGCCGTCGTGGCCGGGGCGCTGGGGCGGCCGCGACCTGCCCCGGTGGGCCGACGAGGTGGTGGCCGGGGCCCTGGTCGACGCCGGGGCGGTGGGCCTGCCGCTCGGCGTGGGCACCGCGCTGGCCGCCCCCACCCTGCTGGCCCACGGGCCCGACGGCGTCCGGGACCGGTTCCTGGCGGCCACCGTCACCGGCGAACGCACGTGGTGCCAGCTGTTCAGCGAGCCGGGCGCCGGCTCCGACCTGGCCGGCCTCACCACGACCGCCCGCCGCGACGGCGACGAGTGGGTGGTCAGCGGGCAGAAGGTGTGGAACACCAGCGCCCACCACGCCCACCTGGGCCTGCTGCTGGCCCGCACCGACTGGGACGTGCCCAAGCACCGGGGCCTGACCTACTTCGTGCTGCCGATGCAGCAGCCCGGGGTGGAGGCCCGGCCGCTGCGGCAGATGAACGAGCACCAGTCGTTCAACGAGGTGTTCCTGACCGAGGCCCGGGTGCCCGGTGACCACGTGGTCGGCGAGGTGGGCGACGGCTGGCGGGTGGCGCTGACCACGCTGGCCTTCGAGCGCCGCTTCGGCGGGCTGAGCCGCCCGGCGTTCGCCGCCGCCGGCGGCCGGGCCGTCGACGAGGCCCGGGCCGAGGCCGATGCCTACTTCGAGACCTACCGCTGGTACCCGCAGCGGGCCGGCCGGGTCGACCTCGTCGTGGAGCGGGCGCAGGCCACCGGAGCCGCTGCCGACCCGGTCGTCCGCCAGGAGATCGCTCTGCTGCTGTCGCTCCAGCGGGCCAGCCGGTGGACGGCCGAGCGGGCCCGGGCCGGCCTGGCGCTCGGCCGCACCCCGGGCCCCGAGGGGTCGATCGGCAAGCTGGCCACCAGCCTGGTGGCCCGCCAGGCGGCCCGGGTCCACGCCATGATCGCCGGGGCCGACGCCCTGCTCACCGGCCCGGACAGCGTGGCGGGCGGCGTCGTGGCCGAGGTCATCGTCTCGGTGCCGGCCCAGTCGATCGCCGGGGGCACCGACGAGATCCAGCGCAACATCCTGGGGGAGAAGGCCCTCGGGCTGCCCCGGGAGCCGGCCCCCGAGCGGACCGCCCCGTTCCGGGACCTGCCCCGCAACGCCTGACCGTCACAGGCCGGCCAGGAACTCGCCCACGGCCGCGTCGAACAGCGCCGGCTGGTCCATGTTGGCGGCGTGGCCGGCGTCGGGCAGCACCACCTGTCGGGCGCCGGGGATGCGGTCGGCCATGTAGCCGCTGCCGGCCAGGAAGTCGTGGTCGTCGGCTCCCACCACCACCAGGGTGGGCACGGCGACGGTCGGCAGCGAGGCCATGACCCGGTCGTCGTGCTGGACCAGCACCCGGCGGGCGGTGTGGACCAGGCCCCGGGGGTCGCGGTGCCGGGCCTGGGCCACCTCGGGCGACAGGCCCGCGGGCCCGTTGGCCTCGATGGACCGGGCGAAGCCCTCGGCCATGCGGTTCCACCCGGACCGGGCCTCGGGGTTGCGGAACCCCGGGCCGGTGTCGACCAGCAGCAGGCCGGCCACCCGCTCGGGGTGGTGCAGGTGGTAGGCGAGGGTGAGGTAGCCGCCGAGCGACATGCCGCCCACCACGGCCCGGTCGGCCCCGGCCTGGGTGAGGAGGGCGTCGATGTCACCGGTGCTGATCTCCTCGGAGTAGGCGCCGGGGTCGTCGGGGGCGTCGCTCTGGCCGTGGCCGCGGAGGTCCCACACGATCACGGGCCGGCCGGCGGACAGCGCCGCCACGTTGGGGTCCCACATGGCCGAGGTGGCGGAGAAGCCGTGCGACAGGATCAGCGGTGTCCCCGCGCCGCCCGGGTTGTGCACGGTGTAGGCGATGCGGACGCCGTCGTCCCGTTCCAGCATGTCCATGGGCGGCGACCCTAGGTCCCAGTCGACAACGATGTCGATCAGACTGCTACGTTCGGTCCGGTGAGCGAGGCCGCCGCGGCAGACGACGAGGTCGGTGTCGAGGTCGGTCCCGACCACGTGGCGGTGGTCGAGATACGGCGCCCGCCCAACAACTTCTTCGACGTCGCCCTGATCCGCCGGCTCGCCGACGCGCTCGACGATCTGGCCGCCGCGGGCGATGCGACCCGGGCGGTGGTGCTGTGCAGCGCCGGCCGCCACTTCTGCGCCGGCGCCGACTTTGGCGGCGGGGGCGGCGGCACCGGCGACTCGGCGCGGCTCTACGAGCAGGCGGTGCGCCTGTTCCGCCAGCCGCTGCCGGTGGTGGCCGCCGTCCAGGGGGCGGCCATCGGCGGCGGGTTGGGGCTGGCGCTGGCGGCCGATCTCCGGGTGGCCGCACCCGAGGCCCGCTTCGCCGCCAACTTCGCCCGGCTGGGGTTCCACCAGGGCTTCGGCCTGTCGGTCACGCTCCCCCGGGCGGTGGGCCACCAGGCCGCCCTCGAGCTGTTGACCACCGGGCGGCGCATCGGCGGCGAGGAGGCCCATCGCCTCGGCCTGGCCGACCGCCTGGTGCCGGCCGCCGACCTGCGGGACGCCGCGCGGGCGCTGGCCGCCGAGATGGCCGCCTCGGCGCCGCTGGCGGTGCGGTCCATCCGGGCCACGTTGCGGGCCGGCCTGGCCGACGAGGTGGCCGCCGCCACCGCCCACGAGCGGGCCGAGCAGGAGCGGCTGATGCGCACCGCCGACTTCCGCGAGGGCGTGGCCGCGGTGGCCGAGCGCCGGCCCGGTCGGTTCACCGGGGCCTGACCCGCCTCCTCGTCGCAGCAGGCCATCGACCTCCCGGCCCGGCGCCAGGCTGCGTCGGCCGGGGCGTGGCGGCGCCGTCGACCCGAGAGGGTGGCGCCCACTGAGTAGCCTCGCCGGATGCGCGGGATCATCCTCGCCGGAGGCTCCGGCACCCGGCTGCACCCGATCACCAAGGGCATCAGCAAGCAGCTCATGCCGGTGTACGACAAGCCGATGATCTACTACCCGCTCTCGACCCTCATGATGGCCGGGATCCGGGACATCCTGGTCATCACCACGCCCGACGACTCGCCGCAGTTCCGACGCCTGCTGGGCGACGGCACCGAGCTGGGCATGCAGCTGTCGTACGCGGTGCAACCCCGGCCCGAGGGGCTGGCCCAGGCCTTCATCATCGGCGCCGGGTTCGTGGGGGGCGAGCGGGTGGCGCTGGCCCTCGGCGACAACATCTTCCACGGCAGCGGGCTCGGCACCGCCCTGCGGGACAACGTCGACGTGGTCGGCGGGCAGGTCTTCGCCTACCACGTGGCCAACCCGAGCGCGTACGGCGTGGTCGAGTTCGACGACGACGGCCGGGTGCTGTCGATCGAGGAGAAGCCCGACAAGCCCCGCAGCAACTTCGCCATCCCGGGCCTGTACTTCTACGACAACGACGTGCTGGCGATCGCGGCCGACGTGCGCCCCAGTGACCGGGGCGAGCTCGAGATCACGGCGGTCAACGACGCGTACCTCCAGCGGGGCGCCCTCGGCGTGACCGTGCTCGAGCGGGGCACCGCCTGGCTCGACACCGGCACCTTCGACTCGATGATGGACGCCGCCCAGTTCGTGCAGGTCGTCGAGGCCCGGCAGGGCTACAAGATCGGCTGCATCGAGGAGGTGGCGTGGCGCGAGGGCTGGATCGACGACGACCAGCTGCACCGGTTGGCGACGTCGCTGGCCAAGAGCGGCTACGGCGACTACCTGCTGTCGCTGCTGGCGGAGCCGCCCAACTAGTGGACCCTCGCGGAAGTCAGCGTGGCGTCTCGCCGGTCAGATTCACCGCTGGACGTCGTCCTCGTCGTCGCCGCAGCCGCTGGCTGCGCCTTCCTCCTGCGTCCTCGCCAGCGGCGAATCTGCCTCGGCGATACATCCACGTGACTTCCGCGAGCGCCCACTAGTTCTTCATCCCGGTGGACCACCGCCGTCCTCGACGAGGGCTGCCCGTGTGGCGACCCCGCCGGCTCAGCCCGTGGGGTCGCTCACCCGGTCGCGACCCAACGCGCCGGCCAGCGCCCGCTGATAGGCGGCGTCGTAGTCGGCGTAGGCCTTGCGCAGGTCGTCCCCGGGCCACGCCGCTGGCAGCAGCTCGTCGGGCAGCAGGGGGTCGGCGCCCAGGTGGCGGACGACGGCGATCGACAGCAGGAAGCACTCGGCCAGGTCGGCGGTGGCGGGGGCGTCGAGCCTGTCGGCGGCCCGGTCGACGGCCCGCATGAGATCGGTCGCGCGGGCGGCCCACCCGGCGAGGTCGAAGATGCGGGCGGCCACGCCCCCGGGCGCGGCGGCGCCCCGGAACATCAGGCACTGTGCCTCGATGACCGCCCGCTGGTGGGGGAGGCGGCCGGGGTCGAGGTTGTCGGGCCGGGCCCAGACCCCTTCGCGGAGCGGGGCGAGGTGGAGGGCGGCGGCGGCCGAGCGCAGCTCGAGCCGCTCGCCAGGCGGCCGGCGGTCGGCGGCCACCACCGCCAGGACCCAGGTGCCGTCCCACGGCCGGCGGTGGGGCACGGTCGACTCGTCGACCCGCTCCTGGCGGTCGAGCAGGCGGCCGGCCAGCCGGTACCAGCCGTCCTCGGCGGTGAGCTCGCCGGCGCCGACCATGCGCCACAGCGCGGTGCGGATGGCGCCCTCGCCGATGCCGAACAGCGACCCGGCCTGGACCAGGCTGCGCACCGGCAGCTGGGGCGGCTTGGACCCCAGCAGGGCCGAGGCCACCACCGAGCGGGCGGTGAGGGGCCGGGTGTCGCCCAGCACCCCGGCGTGGGGCGGGGCGGCGGTCGGGGACGGGCGGTCGGCGTCGGCCATGCCGCCCCGATCATGCCACCGCCCGCGCGGGCGGCCGGCCACTGCGCCGTCCATCACAAGACCATAGACGCCTGACGCTAAATATGTGATAGTGGCGGCATGGCACAGGTCGCCGACGACACGGTCGTCGCCCAGCGGATCCTCGACCACGTGGCGGCGGGCACCACCGACGCGGGCGACGAGGTGTGGTGCGAGCCGGTCCGCCACTACCTCGACCCCGACCGGTTCGCCGCCGAGGTGGCGCTGATCCGGACCCGGCCGGTGGTGTTCTGCCCGTCCTCGGCGCTGGCCGAGCCGGGCGCCTATCTCGCCCGGGACGTGGCCGGCACCCCCGTGGTGGCGCTGCGGGGCCGCGACGGCCACGTGTGGGCCTTCCGCAACGCCTGCCGACACCGCGGCATGCAGCTGGTCGAGGGCGCCGGTTGCGCCCGGTCCCTGGTGTGCGGCTACCACGGCTGGACCTACGGGCTCGACGGCGAGCTGCGCCACGTGCCCCACGCCGACGGCTTCGCCGGCCTGGACCCGGCCGACCGGGGCCTGGTCGCGCTACCGGCCGTCGAGCGCCACGGGCTGGTGTTCGTGGCCCAGGCCGGCCCGGCCGACCCAGGGCCCGACGCCGACGTGGTGGAGGGCGTGATCGGCGACGACCTGGCCTACCTCGGCACCGCCGAGCACGAGGAGCCCACCAACTGGAAGATCCAGACCGAGACGTTCCTCGAGGGCCTGCACATCCGCTTCGCCCACCGGACCACGTTCTTCCCGCTCCAGTACGACAACCTCAACCTGGTCGAGACGGTGGGGGAGAACAGCCGGGTCACCTTCCCCTACCGCAACATCGAGCGGCTGGCGGACGTGCCCCCCGCCGAGCGCCGGGTCGACGGCCGGGTCACCTTCGTCCACCACCTGTTCCCGAACGCGGTGGTGGTGACGTTCCCGGCCCAGGTGCTGGTGTTCGTGATCGAGCCCCGGGCGGTCGACCGCACGACCTTCGTCAGCTTCGCGCTGGGCCGCCCGCCCGGCGCCCCCGGCGTGCCCTCCCCCGAGCGGAGCGGTGGCGCCGACCTGCTGGCGCTGGGCGGGGCCGAGGACTTCGCCGCCGCCCGGGCGGTCCAGCGGGGGCTGCACAGCGGGGCCAACGACCACCTGACCTTCGGTCGGCACGAGAGCGCCA
>DASXRH010000708.1:0-3327 GCA_036506715.1 Acidimicrobiales bacterium | reverse complement strand
GACCACGCCGCCCTCGACGGCCGACCCGGCCACGATGGCCGCCCCCAGCAGCAGGCCGGCACCGGTGTGGAGCACGACGCCCCACCCGGAGTGGCGCAGCACCGCGCCGACCTCGGGGTCGCGCCGGGCCAGCCGGGGCCGCAGCCGGAACCCCGACAGCTCGCACGCGCCGAGCAGGATGCCCACGAACGCGAGGACCCCGCCGGTGCCCGCCGCCACCAGCAGCAGCCGCTCCCCCAGGCTGAGGTCGAGCCCGGGGTCGGGCCCGGCCACCAACCGGAACAGCACCAGGAACACGACCATCACCAGCGTGTTGCCCATCGGGGCGGCGGCGGTGATCGGGAAGCGGCGCTGGGCGTAGAGGGCGGCGGTGGCCACGGTCCCCGCCGCGTACAGAAGGATCTGGGGGACGAAGAACACGAGCAGGAAGGCGATCAGAGCCCGCTCCTGGCCGGCAACGTCGGCGGGCACGCCCACCGTCAGGATCCGGGCCAGCAGCGGCGCCGCCACGACGCCCACGACCGTCACCACCCCCATGGCCGCCAGGGCCACGCCCAGCACCCCGCCGGCCACCGCCTCGGCGCCGGCCTTGTCCCGGCGGTCGAGCCGGGACACGAACGCCGGCACCAGCACCGCCGACAGGGCGCCGGCCGCCAGCAGCTCGAACAGCACGTTGGACACCGAGTTGGCCGCCTGGAACGCGTTGCCGAGGAATGTGGGGCCGAGCACGGCCGCGACCACCAGGATGCGCACCAGGCCGACCACTCGCGACACGGCGGTGATGGCCCCCATCCCGGCCGCGGCCCGGGTGGTGGTGTTCGCCCCGGCGCCGGCCTCGTCGCCTGCGGGGGTGGCGTCGTCGCTCACGCCGCGCTCACTCCTCCCCCGGCACCGGCGGGAGCAGGCGGCTGGCGCCGTCCGCCGAGCCGTAGTGGCCGACGACGGGCGCGCCCGGCCGGGCGTCGACTGCCGCCAGGATCGTCGCCACCCCGCCGGACACACGGTCGAGGTCGTCGACGGTGGACAGCCGCTCCTTCAGCGTGTCGTCACCGCGGATGGCCACCACCAGCGGGGACGGGGCGTCCTTGCCGTCCCCGCCGCCGTCGGCGTCGGGGACGGCGCTCGGCTGCACGACCACCACCGGCACGGCCACGTCGGACGACAGCTTGCCCAGCATGGGCTGGAGCAGCTCGTCGGGAGCCACCGTGGCGCCGGGCCCGTCGACCACCACCACCCGCAGGCCCGACGACGGCAGCTGCACCACGTCCTGTTCGGCGCCGTCGGCCACGTCGTACTCGAGGAAGCCGGCCTCCCGCAGCCGGGCGGCCAGGGCGGGCTCGGCCGGGGCCGCGGGCGGCGCCCCCAGGGGGTCGGCGGGGGCGTCGGTCGCCCCGAACAGGACGTCGGACAGCCCCTGGGACAGGCTGGTGCGCAGGCGGTCGGCGTCGTCGGTGGTCTGCTCGAGGGCGCCCGACAGGTCCTGGACCTCGGAGTCGTCGTCGAGCGCCAGCCGGTCGGTGAGCCACCAGGTGCCCACCACCCGGGCGTCGGCCTGGCCGAGGTCGCGCACCACGTCGTCGACCCACCGGCCGTCGACCCCCCGGGTCGAGACCACCAGGACCGGGTCGTCCTGGAGCTTGCCGTCGTAGAGCCGCTCGCCCAGCTGCTGGTCGAGCATCTCGCCCTCGTCGCGGTAGGCGCCGAGCTGGCTCGACAGGTCGTCGTTGCGCGTGCGGGCCCGGTCGAGGCTGGCCTCGAGGTCGTTGAGCTGGCTCTTGAGCGTCTCCTCCAGGGCGTCGTCCAGGAAGGTGGTGCCGAGCACGAGCCCGATGCCCAGCGCGAGCAGCACGGCGGTGAGCGAGACGATGTGGAAGCGGAAGTTGATCATTCAGTTGGAGAACAGCGAGCGCCAGAACGCCCGCAGGACGAGCCGGACCGGCTCGGAGAGCATCATGGCCACGGCGAGGGTGAAGACGGCGGCCAGGATCATCCACAGGAGGTCCCGCGTGCGAACCGAGGTGCGGTAGAGCCTGCTCACCCCCTTGGCGTCGACCAGGGTCGCGCCCACCCTCATGCGCACGAGGAAGGTGGAGGCCATGCCGCCCCGGCCCTTGTCGAGGAACTCGACCATGCTGTTGTGGGTGCCGACGGCCACCATCAACTCGGCCCCCTCCTGGTAGGCGATGAGCATCGCCACGTCCTCGCTGGTGCCCGGAGCCGAGCACACGGCGTAGTCGAGGCCGAGGTCGTCGAGCCGCTTGGCCCCGGGGGCCCGGCCGTCGGCGTAGCCGTGCACGATCAGCTGGGCGCCGCAGCGGAGCGCTCGCTCGGACACCGAGTCGAAGTCGCCGATGATGAGGTCGGGGGTGACGCCGATCTCGAGGAGGGCGTCGGCGCCGCCGTCGACCCCGATGGTGACGGGGTGGACGTCGCGCACGTAGCCCGACTGCTGGAGCAGCGACAGGTCGCTCTTGTAGTCGATGCCCCGCACCACGATCAGCGCGTGGCGCCCGGCCAGGTCGACCGCCAGCGCCGGCACGTCGAGCCGCCCGGTGAGCAGCTCGATCTCCTGGCGGATGTACTCGACCGTGTTCTCGACGAACCGCTCGAGCTCGGGGCCGATGTTGGCCCGGGCCTCGTCGATGGCGGCGTCGAGGCTGCGCAGCGTCTGACGCGTCCCGGTGGCCACCACCTCGCTGCCGACCAGCACCCTGTCGCCGTCGATGGTGATGGGCGCCCCCTCGTGGATCGAGTCCATGACCGCCGGGCCCACGTCGTCGAGCAGCGGGATGCCCGCCTGGCACAGCAGCAGCGGCCCCAGGTTGGGGTAGCGCCCGCTGACCGAGGGCGCGGCGTTGACGACCGCCACCGGCGCGGCGTCGACAAGCGTCTCCGCCGCCACGCGGTCGAGGTCCTCGTGGTCGATGACCGCCACGTCGCCGGGACGCAGCCGCTTGACCAGCCGCTTGGTCCGCCGGTCGACCCGGGCCACCCCGGTCACGGGACCGTCGGCCGGCGTCCCGCGCCCGTTGCGCCGCCGCCGCCCGGGCCGCGCCAACCGCCGCCCCCCACGCCGCTGGCCGGCGACGGGCACACCACCGGCCACGACCTCGCCCGGCTCGGGCGCCCCGGCGATGCCCGGCGCCGACGGCACGCCGGACGTGGTGGACTCGGATTCCGGCTCGGGCTCGGCGGCGAGCTCGGCGCCGCTGGCCGCCGTCGGCGGCTCGGGCAGGGCCCAGTTCCAGGACCGCGTGGCCTCACGCCCGCCACGCCCGGTGCCGCCGGGTGCGTCGTGCCCGGCGCCGTTGGGCGCGTCGTGCCCGG
>DASXRH010000707.1:0-3688 GCA_036506715.1 Acidimicrobiales bacterium | reverse complement strand
GACGTGATCCCGGATCACCAGGCGGGCGCGCTCACCGGACCGAACCTCGCGCGCGAGATCATGGCAGGCTTCGCGGCCGCGAGCGTGATCGCGATCGACGACGAGCGCGTGGCGCGCCAGGTGCAGCGCGTGTTCCACTCTGGCGTGTTTCGTGTCTACACCAACGGCGACGTGATCGGCTGCGAGCTCGGCGGGGCGCTCAAGAACGTGATCGCGATCGCGACCGGGATGGGCGACGGCCTCGGCGTCGGCGACAACACGCGCTCGGCGGTGATCACGCGTGGGCTCGCCGAGATCACGCGGCTCGGCGTGGCGATGGGCGGCGTTGCGTCGACGTTCGCGGGGCTCGCGGGCATGGGCGACCTGATCGCCACCTGCGTCTCCCCGCAGAGCCGCAACCGCTATGTCGGCGAGCAGCTCGGCAAGGGCCGCACCATCGACGAGATCGTGGCCGAGATGAAGATGGTGGCCGAGGGCATCAAGACCTCGAAGGTGGTCGTCGAGGTGGCCGCGAGCTACGGGGTCGAGATGCCGATCGCCGAGGAGGTGTACGGCGTCGTCCACGAAGGCCACCCCGCCACCGACGCCTACCGCGGGCTGCTGCGGCGCCACGCGCGGTCCGAGCTGCACGGCATGAGCTGACGGTGGGTGCCCGGGCCTGGCTCCTGCGCCGCGCGACGGGGCACCTGCACCGGACCGACGACGTCGTCCGCCACCTGACCACCTTCCAGCGGCTCGGCGACAAGGTCGAGGTCGAGTTGCCGGGCGCGCTGGTGCCGGCGGGGGCCCGCACGGTGTTCCGCGCGCTGCGGACCGGGGCCGCCGCTCAGATCGGGCCCGACTGGGTGTGGCCCTGGTGGCTGGAGCGCCAGCTCGATCCCACCGGCCCGGCGTTCGTGCCCCCGGGCCACCTGCCGTTCCTCACCAACGTCACCCACCGCAACTGGACGGCGGTCGGCAACCTCGACTCGCCGTGGGAGGCCATCGTCGACCCCCGGGGCCTCGTGACCCCATGGTTCGACGGCTGGTCGCTCGACTGGTGGATCGGCGCCGACGACCGCTGGCACCTGCCATCCCGGGAGGTGGCCGTGCGCCAGCGACTGGTGGGGGCGACGCCGGTGGTGGAGACGGCCATGAGCATCCCGTCGGGCGACGCGGTCGAACGGGTCTACGCCGTGCGCCGCAGCTCGGCCGACGGGGGCGGCGAGCTGGTGGTGGTCGAGGTCGAGAACCGGTCGCGGGCCCCGGTGGCGCTGGCCCTGGCCGTGCGGCCGTCCAATCCCGAGGGCCTGTCGGTCATCGAGCGGATCGACCTGCACGGCACCACGGTGACCGTCGACGGCCGGGTGGCGTTGCTGCTGCCGCGGGCGCCGGGCCGGGTGGCCGGATCGACGCTCCGGGGCGGCGACTCGGCGGCCGCCGTCACCGGAGGTGCCGCCGTCGAGCGCTGGTACGGCCCGGTGCGCGACCCCGCGGGCCTGGCCCAGGCCGCCTTCGTGTTCCCGCTGGCCCACGGGGCCACGCTGCGGGCCGCCATCCCGCTCGACCCCGAGCCCCGCACCCGGCGCCGGAGCGTGGCCCGTCGCCGGCTGGCCCGGGCCCCCGCCTTCCCCGCCGCGCTGCCGCCGGCCGCGGCCGTGGCCAGGGGCTGGCAGGTGCAGAGCGACCGGGGGATGCGCCTCGAGCTGCCCGACGACAGGTTGGCCGAGGCGGTGGCCGCCAACCGCCGGTTCCTGCTGCTGTTCCACGGCGGCGCCGAGGTCACGCCCGAGCCCACCACGTACCACCGGTTCGGGTTCCGCGACACCGCCTACCTGCTCGGCGCCCTCGGCCGCTACGGCTACCACGACGAGGTGGCCCGGGTGCTGGCCTCCTACCCCGACCGCCAGCGCAGCGACGGGTGCTTCTCCAGCCAGCGCGACGAGTGGGACGCGAACGGCGCCGCGCTGGTGGCCCTGGCCGACCACTGGCGCCTGACGCGGGACGGGGACGCGGTCGAGCCGATGGTGGCGGCGGTGGCCAAGGGCGTGCACTGGATCGACCGCAAGCGCCGGGCGGCCACCCCCCGCCGGGGCCGGTCCGACCCGGCGGTGGCCGGCCTGCTGCCCGCCGGCCCCTCGGCCGAGCACCTCGGGCCCGTCGACTACTTCTACGGGGACGACTTCTGGGGCGTGGCCGGCCTGCGGGCCGGGGCCGAACTGCTGGCGGTCGCCGGCCAGCCCGACGCCGCCGCCGACGCCACCGCGTTCGCCGACGCCATGTGGCACGACGTCGAGGCGTCGCTGGCGGTCATCGCGGCCCGCCTCGGCACCCCCGCCATCCCGGCCGGGCCCCGCCGCCGCCTCGACTCGGGGGCCATCGGCCCGCTGGTGGCATGCACGCCGCTCGACCTGCTTGCCGCCGACGATCCCCGCATCGCCGCCACCGCCGATGTCATCCGCGACCGCTTCACGCTGGCCGGGGGGCGGGCCTTCTACCAGGGGATCAGCCACACCGGCCTCGTCACCCACCTGACCCTGCGGCTGGCGGCGGTCGAGCTGCGCGCCGGCGACCGCCGGGCCACCGACCGGCTGGCGTGGATGCTCGACGCCGCCACCCCCACCTGGACGTGGCCCGAGGCCATCCACCCCCGCCTCGACGGCGGCTGCACGGGCGACGGCCACCACGGCTGGGCGGCCGCCGAGCTCCTGACCTTCGTGCGCGACCTGCTCGTGCGGGAGACCGCCGACGGCCTGGCGCTGTCGTCGCTGGTGCCCGACGGCTGGTACGGCCGGGGCTGGGAGGTCCACGACGCTCCCACCGCCCGGGGCCGGCTGTCCTACGCCGTGCGCTGGCACGGCGACCGGGTGGCGCTGCTGTGGGAGGTGGTGCCCCACGACGACCGCGCACCGGTGCGGCTCACGGCCCCCGGGCTCGAGCCCGGGTGGTCGACGACGGAGCGGCGGGGCGAGGCCCTGCTCGGCCCGGTCCCCGGCCCGGCGCGGGACCCGGCGACCGTGGCCGCTGCGCCGGTGGCGGCGCCCGCCGACCCCGGGGGCTCGTTCACGTGAGCCCACCGTCCGGCCTCGATCCCGCGGCCCTCGGGGACGACGCCGTGCGGGCGGTGCGGGCCATGCTGGCCGACCTCGGCTGCAGCCCGGCCGAGCTGGACCAGGCCGAGCGGGAGGGCACGCTGCCGCTGCTGGCGGTCGAGCGGCTGATCGTCCCCGAGGCGGCGGTGTACGACCTCGACGCGGTGACCGAGCGCACGGGGCTCACCGTCGAGCAGGTCCGCCAGCTGTGGCGGTCGCTCGGCTACGCGATGCCCGGGCCCGGGGAGGTGGCCTTCACCGAGGCCGACCTCGAGATCCTGTCCGAGGTGGGCCGGCTCATGGCCGTCGACCTGGCCTCGGCCGACCTGGTCCTGCAGATGAGCCGCGTGGTCGGCTCGTCGATGGCCCGGGTGGCGTCGTCGCAGGTCGACGTCATCAGCGCCCGAGCCAGCGGCTCGCCCCGCCGGGGGGCGGTCGCCGGCCGCGAGGTGACCGACGACCAGATCGTGGTCGGGGCCAGCGCCCTGCTGCCCATCGTGCCCAGCGTGCTGGCCGCCACCTGGCGGCGCCACCTGCTGGCCGCCGTGCGCCGGCGGCTCAGCATCGCCGAGACGGGGCAGGGCCAGATGGGTGTCGTGGGCTTCGCCGACCTGGTG
>DASXRH010000706.1:0-1711 GCA_036506715.1 Acidimicrobiales bacterium | reverse complement strand
CCGCGCCGCCCCGCGGCTGGAGCACCGGCGACTCGACCACCAGCCGGTCACGGCGGATCGGGCAGGCTGGGAGGGTGACCGGGGAAGCGGCGATGTCCAACGTGCGGGTGCGACCGGCGGTACCGGCCGACGCCGACGCCTGTGTGGCGGTGCTGGCCCGTCTGCCCGACCACTTCACGCCCGACACCCACGAGCCGCTGCGGGCCGACGTGGCCCGCCACCCGGCCTGGGTGGCGACCGCGCCCGGCGACGACCGGGCGGTCGTGGGCGTCGTGGTCGCCGAGCGCCGGTTCCCCGCTGCGGCCGAGATCACCGTGGCCGCCGTGGTCCCCGACCACCAGGGCGCCGGCGTGGGCACCGCCCTGGTCGACGCCGCCCTCGCCGCGCTGGCGGGCGACGGCGTGCTGGTCGTCGAGGTCAAGACCCTCGACGCCTCGGCCGGCTACGAGCCCTACGTGGCCACCCGGGCGTTCTGGGCGGCCCGCGGCTTCCGGCAGATCGACCGCATCGACCCGCTGCCGGGGTGGCAGGCGGGCAACCCGGCGGCCATCTACGTGGCGGCGCTCGGCCCCACGCGGCCAGCATCGGGTCCCGGACCGACCCCCCGCGATCGAGGAGGCACGATGACCGACATCGAGGTGGTGGAGGCGCTGTACGCGGCGATGTCCGCCCGCGACCTGGAGGCGCTGGCCGGCCTGATCGACCCGGCCTGCGTCATCACCCAGGACCCGGCGCTGCCGTGGGGTGGGCGCCACGAGGGCCACGACGGGTTCGTGGCCTTCGCCGCCGCCCTCACCGGGGCCATCGACTCGGCGGTGACGACCGAGGCGATGTTCACGGCCGACGGCGACGTCGTCCAGGTCGGGCGCACCCGGGGCACGGCCCTGGCCAGCGGGGCGGCGTTCGACATCCCCGAGGTCCACCGGTGGACGATCCGCGACGGCCGGGCCGTCGCCGCCCACTTCAGCATCGACACCCCCGCCATGCTGGCGGCGCTGGCCGGCGGCTGACCCGGACGTCACGGCCGCCAGGCGACGGCCTCGACCTCGATCAGCAGGTCGGGCCGGAACAGCCCGGCCACCTGGACCAGGCTGCTGGTCGGGGGCCGGGCCGTGTCGACGAACTCGTCGCGCACGGCCCGCACCACGGCCAGCCCCGCCACGTCGACCACGTAGAAGGTGAGCTTGACCACGTCGGCCCACCCGGCGCCGCCGGCGGCGAGGGCCCGGCCCACGTTGGTGAGCGCCATCCGGGTGTGGGCCGCCCAGTCGCCGGCGGGAGGCGGGGTGCCGTCGGCGTCCAGGGGCACCTGGCCCGACGTCCACACCAGCCGGCCGGCCGGGATGCCGACCACGTGGCTGTAGCCGGCCGGGGCGGGCAGGTCGTCCGGGGAGGCGAAGGTGGGCTCCGTGGCGCTCATGGCGCCGACCCTAGAGTCGCCGCCAGGTCACGGCGGGGCCAGCCGGTCCCGCACCACCTTGCCCAGCGCGTTACGGGGCAGGGCATCGACCCGGTGGACCAGCCGGGGCCGCTTGTACGGGGCGAGCAGGCCGGCGGCCCAGGCCAGCAGGGCCTCGGGGTCGACCGAGCCGCCGGCGGCCACCTCGACGTAGGCGGTGACCACCTCGCCCCACTCGGCCGACGGCGTGCCCACCACGGCGGCGTCGGCCACCGCCGGGTGGGACCGCAGGACGTCCTCGACCTCGCGGGG
>DASXRH010000705.1:0-6546 GCA_036506715.1 Acidimicrobiales bacterium | reverse complement strand
CGACCAGCTCGTCGCCGTCGACCACCGGGATGTGCCGATAGCCGTGCTCGGACAGCGACGCGAACGCCTCCTGGACGCCGAGGCCGGGCTCGACGCAGTCGGGGTCGGCGGTCATCCACTCGGCGACCTTGGTGCCGTCGCCGGCGGAGCCGGCGGCGGCCAGCCGGACGACGTCACGCTCGGTCATGATGCCGATGGGGCGGGTGCCGTCGACGACGACGACCGACCCGACCGAGCGGTCGTGCATGCGGGCGGCGGCCTCGGCCACGGTCTCGTCGGGCGACGCGGTCACGACCGGCGAGCTCATCACCTCTGCCACCGTGCGGACGGTGTGGGGGGAGGTCACGCCCTCACAGTAGAGGCACTGCGACGACGTGGAACAGGGCGCCGCGCCCAGGTCGGCCGGCGGGTGTGGGAATGGGTTCACGCTCCAGTGACCCAGCGCTCACGCGCGCGTCTAGTGGTCGTCACACCACTCATGTAGCGTGGCCAGCCATGGACCTCCGCTCCGCCTTCGCCTCCCTCGGCGGCCCGGGGGCCGCCGACAACGCCCGGCGCTCACTGGACCAGTGGGCCCGGGCCCAGGACGACGTCGCCGCGCTGCTCGACCGCATGGCAGCGCGCGACCGGGCCCCGGTCGAACGCCCGGCGTCCCGGGCCGACCACCCAGCTGCCTGACGCCCTGACCCCGGGCCGGGACCGGTCGCGGCCACACGCCCGTACCATGACGCCGTGGATCACCTCCGCTGGCGTTCCCGTCCCGTCCTCGACCACCCGGTGCTGGTGGCCGCGTTCGAGGGCTGGAACGACGCAGGCGACGCCGCCAGCGGGGCCGTCCGCTACCTGATCGACCGGTACAACGGCGAGCTGGTGGCCGACATCGACCCCGAGGACTTCTTCGACTTCACGTCGACCCGCCCCCAGGCGGAGATCGACGACGACGGCGTGCGCCACATCGTGTGGCCGACGACCGAGGTCTACTCGGCGTCGCTGCCCGGCGAGGCCGGCGACGCTCTCCTGCTCATCGGCACCGAGCCCCAGCTGCGGTGGCGCACGTTCTGCGACCAGGTCCTCGAGGTGGCCCGCCAGCTCGACTGCCGGCTGGTGATCATCCTCGGCGCCCTGGTGGCCGAGGTGCCCCACAGCCGCCCCGTGCCGGTGATGGGCACGGTGACCGACCCTGGGCTGCAGGAGGAGCTGGGCCTGCGCCCCTCCACCTACCAGGGCCCCACCGGGGTGGTCGGCGTGCTGTCGGCCGCGTGCCGCGAGGCCGGCATCCCCGCCGCCTCGCTGTGGGCCGCCGTGCCCACCTACGTACCCACCGCGCCGTCGCCCAAGGCGGTCCTGGCCCTGCTCGAGTACACGTCCGAGGTGCTGGGCATGTGGGTGCCGACCACCGAGCTCGAGATCGCGGCCGCCGCCTACGAGCGCCAGGTCACCGAGCTGGTCCAGGAGGACGACGAGACGTCCGACTACGTCACCCAGCTCGAGCAGCGCCACGACGCCGACGACGACGACGGCACCGGGGCCGGGCGGTCCCTGGTGGAAGAGGTCGAGCGCTACCTGCGCGACCGCAAGGACTGAGGCTCACCCCCCGGCCGTCCGCGGCCAGGGCTGGGTCTGCTCCCAGATGCGGGCCAGGCGCAGCGGAACCTCGTCGTGGTGGCGGCGAGCCATGATCTGCAGCCCCACCGGCAGTCCGTCGGCGGTGCGGCCGGCGGGCACGGAGACGGCCGGGTTCCAGCACAAGTTGGCCAGCATGGTGAACGGGGTGGCCGAGGCGCCGAGCGGGCGGGCGGGGCGGCCGTCGATGGTGTCGGGCGGCGGGCCGCCCGCCGGGAAGGCCGGGACCGCGGTGGTGGGGGTCATGACCACGTCGACCTGGGCGAACAGGGCGGCGGTGTCGGTCACTAGGGCCTCGCGCCGGCGGGCGGCCTCGGCGAAGCGGGGCAGCGGGTAGTCGACCGTCTGCTCCAGCACCGACCGGCTGTAGCGGGTGAGGTCGTCGGCCACGCCCGGCCACATGCCGGGCTCCAGCTCGAGCCACAGGTCCATGGCCCCCGCCCCCAGCCAGGCCCGCACGGCATCGGTCAGGGTCACCGGGTCGTCGTCGAGCACCAGCCCGGCCGCGCCGGCCAGGCTGCGGGCGGCGGCCTCGGCGATGGCGCGCACCTCGGGGTCGCAGGCGGCGAAGCCCAGGTCGGGCGACCACCGGGCCCGCAGCCCCTCGACCGGCAGCGATTCGACCGCGCTCTCGTAGCCGACCAGGGGCCGGGGCAGCGAGAACCGGTCGCGGTCGTCGGGCCCGGCCACCACGTCGAGGTGGCGGGCGCTGTCGGCCACGCTGGTGGTGAGCAGGCCGTACACCGAGGTCTCGGACCCCGGCGGCCCCGGGTGGGGGATGCGGCCGTGGCTGGGCTTCAACCCCACCAGCCCGCAGAACGCGGCGGGGATGCGGGTCGAGCCGCCGCCGTCGCTGGCCGTGGCCGCCGGCACCAGCCCGGCCGCCACCGCCGCGGCGCTGCCGCCGCTCGACCCGCCGGGCGTGCGCTCGGTGTCCCATGGGTTGCGGGCCACGCCGAAGACCTTGGACTTCGTGAAGTTGAGGGTGCCGAACTCGGGGGCGGCCGTCTTGCCGATCGGCACCGCCCCCGCCGCCCGCAGCCGGGCGACGTGGATCGAGTCGTCGGCCACCGGGCCCCGGCCGGCGTAGACCAGCGAGCCCCGGGTGGTGGGCATGCCGGCGCAGTCCTCGAGGTCCTTGACCCCGATGGGCACCCCGGCGAAGGGGCCGGGGTCGCGGCCGGCGGCCACGGCCTCGTCCACGCCGGCGGCGGCGTCCCGGGCCCGCCCTTCGTCGAGGTGGACGAAGGCGCCCAGCGCCTCGTTGCCGGCGGCCACGCCGGCCAGCACGTCGTCGAGCACCTCCACGGCCCGCCGCTCGCCCCGGCGGACCGCCTCCGCGACCTCGATCACCGTCCCAGCCATCGTGTCTCCCCTCGTCATCACCCACCGGCGAGCATACGACTGCAGTCACAGTGCAGAATCTGCCCCCGTGCCGAACGACCGCCGCCGCCTCCCCCGCCTGCTGACCGAACCCATGTGGGTGCTGGCGCTGGTGGTGCTCGTCGACGAGATCGACAAGAACATCGTCCGGGGCCTGATCGACCCGCTGAAGGCCGAGTTCGGCGTGGGCGACTTCGCCATCGGGGTGCTGCTGTCGACCCAGCTGCTCTTCAACGGGATCGTGACCGTGCCCGCCGGCTACCTGGCCGACCGCTGGAACCGCACCCGGGCCATCGGCACCACCGTCATCGCCTGGTCGGCGCTGACCGCGGCCGGGGCCGGGGCGCTGGGGTTCGCCATGCTGGTCGGCCTCCGCTCGGTGCTGGGCTTCGGCCAGGCGGTGAGCGAGCCGTCGGGGGCCAGCCTGCTCGGCGACTACTACCCGTCCGAGCGGCGGGGCACGGCGTTCTCGATCCAGATGGTCATGCTGTTCGTCGGCACCGGCGTGGGCGTGGCTCTCGGCGGCTGGCTGGGCATCGTGCTCGGCTGGCGGTGGGCGCTCGTGCTCGTGGCACTGCCCGGTGTCCTGGTGGCGCTGCTCGTCTACCGCCTGCGCGAGCCCAAGCGGGGGACGGCCGACCTCATGGCCGCGATCGGGGGCGGCGAGATCGAGCCCGCGGCCGACGAGCCTGTCCACCTGTTCGAGAACGGCTTCCGCCAGTTCCTGCGGGACATGGTCAGCGGGCTGCGGGCCGACATGCGGACCGTCCTGCGCATCCGCACCATGCGCTACGCCCTGGTCGGGGTGGCGGCCCTGCTGTTCACGGTGACGGCCATCTCGTCGTGGCTGGCCCAGTACTACATCCGCCACCTGCACGTGGCCGAGGGCGACGCGGAGGCGTGGTTCATGGCCCTGGCCATCCTGGCCGGGGTGCCGGGCATCATCGTCGGCGGCCGGGTGGCCGACCGGTGGGCCACCAGGATCCAGGGCGGGCGGCTCGCCCTGCCGGCGATCTTCCTGTTCGTGGGCACGACGTTCTTCACCGCGTCGTTCCTCATCCGGCCGTCGACCTACTCGCTGGCCGCCATCCTGCCCGCCTTCGGGCTGCAGACGCTCGGCCTGTTCGTCGACTCGATGGCGATCCCGGGGCTGCGGGCCGGCCTCACCGACGCGCTGCCCGCCCACCTGCGGGGCACCGGGTTCGGGGCGTTCAACCTGGTGGCGGTGGTGGCCGGCCAGGCGGCGGCGCCGTTCGTGGTGTCGGCCATCTCGAGCATGTACGGCGAGAACCTGCGGGTGGCGTTCCTGGCCGTGTCGCCGCTGTCGTTCCTCGGGGCCGCAGTGCTGTTCCGGGCCCGCAAGTACCTCGACGAGGACATGCACGAGATCATGACGGCGGTGCTGACCGCCCTCCAGGAGGAGCGGGACCGCACGGCGACCCCGGCGGTCGAGGCCGCCGGCTGAGGGGCACCAAGGGGCGCTACGCCGTCGCCGGCGGCTCGGGAGAGGCCGCGCCGTCCCGGGCCTCGGCCTCCTCGGCTGCGTGGGCGCGCAGCTCGGCCAGCACGTTGATGACCATCGCCGACACGGGGACGGCCAGGACGGCCCCGAAGGCGCCGAACAGCGTCGACCCGGCCACGATGGCGCCCAGCACGATGAGCGGGTGCAGCTCCAGCGACCTGCCGAAGACGATGGGGGCCAGCAGGTCGTTGTCGAACTGCTGGACGAGCACGGCCACCACCAGCACCACCACCGCCTCGCCGAAGCCGGCGGTCACCAGCGTGACCAGCACCGCCACCGCCCCGGCGATCACCGCTCCGGCGAAGGGCAGGAAGGCGGCGAAGAAGGTGATCACGGCCACGGGCACGGCCAGGGCCCCGCCCACCAGCCACACCGTGCTGCCGATGATGATGCCCTCGATCACCCCCAGCGTCGCCGAGCCCCGCAGGTAGCCGCCGAGGGTCTGCCAGGCCCGGGCGGCCAGCCGCCGCAGCACCGGCCTTCGCTCCTCGGGGGCGAAGCCGAGCAGCCACACGCCGAACCGGTCACCGTCCTTGAGCAGGAAGAACGTCGTGATCATGGCCAGCACGACGCCCGTGATGACCTCGAAGAGCACCACGGTGCCGCTCACCACGGTGCCGCTCTGGGAGCGCGCGATGTCGGCCACCCGGTCGCCGGCCTGGTCGCGGAAGTCCTGGACGTCCTGGCGGGAGATGTCGAACGGGCTGTCCTCGACCAGCCAGTCCTGCACGTCGTCGACCGCGTTCTCGAGCGTCGGCCCCAGGTCGGAGAACTCGGACACCACCGACGGCACCAGCCACGCCGCGATCCCCGCCAGGGCGAGCAGGAACCCCAGCAGCGTCGCCGCCGCCACCAGCGCGGGCGGCAACCCCCGGCGCTTCAGCCGGCTGGCCACCGGGTCGAGGGCCCGGCTCAGCAGCATGGCGACGGCCCCGGCCAGCACCAGCACCCACAGGGCCGAGAGCAGCTTGAGTACGGCCCAGCCGACGATGCCGATGCCGACGAGCTTCCACGCGTAGCTGCCGGCCCGGGCCACCAGCGGGTGGACCCCGGCCGGCGTCGTCATGTCGGGCTGAGCCACGCGTCCTCCGTCCCTCGTCGCCATGCTGCAGGCGAGGCATCCGGATGGTAGGGCTCCCCCGCAGACCGGGCGCGTACCCCGGCCGGACCCGGTTCAGCCGGCCGGGAGGTTGGCCAGGATCTCATCGGCGTAGCGCTCGGCGCCCGCCGGCGTGAGGTGGTAGCCGTCGCCGCCGGTCAGGCCGGGCTCGGTGGTGGCCACCGCCCGCCAGTCGACGAGGATCGTGCCCGGGTGGCGGTCGCGGGCGGCGACCAGCTGGTCGTTGACCTCACCCTCCCACCGCCGGGGCACCTCGACGTTGATCAGCATGACCGTGTGGTCGCCCCCGATGGCGGCGAACAGCTCGTCGATCTGCTCGGGGGTGAACGGCCCGTTGGCGCCCAGCTGGATCACGACGACCCGGCCGAGCGCCCCCCGGGCCCGGAAGTCGTCGACCACCTCGTCGCCCTCGACGAGCTGCCGGCCCACCTGGGCGTCGATGCTGAGGTTGCCGCCGAGCCGGGCGGCCAGGGCGTCGGCGGCCCCGGCCATCACCGAGTCGCCGATGGCCGTGACCGTGGGCAGCGCAGGGGCCTGCGGGGCCGGCGCCGTGGTGGGCGGGACCGTGGTCGGGGCGGCCAGGGCGACGGACGCCGGGCGCGGGACGGCCGTGGTGGTGGGCGCCGGGTCGGCCATGGCCGTGGTCGTGGTCCCGCCGGGCACGATCCGAACGGAGCGCCGAGCCCCGGTCTCGGGGGCCGTGGCGGTGGCCACGTCGTGGGTCACGGCCATGACCGTCCCCACCAGCACCACAGCCGTGGCCGCCAGGCCGGCGGCCACCACCGGTCGGCCCTGCGCCGCCCCGCCGAGGCGGGCGGCCCGCTCCCGGGCCGCGGCGATAAGGCCCTGGCGGCGGATGGGCTCCTCCACGTACCGGAACGACAGGGCCGAGAGCGCC
>DASXRH010000704.1:0-3170 GCA_036506715.1 Acidimicrobiales bacterium | reverse complement strand
CCATGCCGAGCAGGACGCCGCAGCACAGCTCCATCCCGTGGTCGAGGACCAGGCGGCAGGTGGCGAACCGCTCGTCCCAGCCGTGGGTGGTGACGATGTTCGGGAAGTGCGACCGGGCGGTCTCGAGGTTGTGGTTGTAGCGGTGGGTGCCGGCGGCCGCCAGGCGGGCGGCCTGGTCGGGCGTCAGGATGCCGGCGCTGACCGCCACGTTGAGCCCGGTCTCCCGGCCGACCAACGGCACCACCTCCTCGAGGTGGGCCATCAGCCGCTCGTCGGGCCCCCGCACGGCGTAGACCAGGCAGAACTCGCTCGCTCCCAGCTCGACGGTCTCGCGGGCGGCGGCCAGCACCTCGTCGTGCGCCAGCAGCGGCAGCGCCTTGACCGGCGAGTCGAACCGCGACGACTGCGAGCAGAAGTGGCAGTCCTCGGGGCAGCCGCCGGTCTTGGCCGACAGGATGCCCTCGATCTCGACCGTGTCGCCGCACCAGGCCAGCCGCACCGCGTGGGCGGCCTCGGCCAGGGCCGGCAGCTCGTCGGCGGGCAGGGCGGCCAGGGTGCGCAGCTCGTCGAGGGTGAGCTGGCGGCGATCGTCGAGCAGCGCCCGACGGGCGGCGGCGATGGGGTCGGGCACGCCGGCGACGCTAGTGGACGGCCCCTCGCGGGCCGCAGCCGCCGGAGCCGCCGCAGCCGGGGGGAGGCGACCTCAGCGGCCGGCGTTGAAGGCCACCCGGAGGGCGGCCGGGTCCTCGATGCAGCGGCCGGCGCCCAGCACCACCGACTCGAGTGCGTTCTCGACCAGGTGGACGTCGATCTCGGTCTCGTGGGCGATGCGCTGGTCGAGCCCCGCCAGCATGCCGCCCCCGCCCACCAGCACCATGCCCTGGGTGATCAGGTCGTGGGCCAGCTCGGGCGGGGCGTTCCCGAGGCAGGCGATGACCGAGTCGACGATGGCCACGATCACGTCGTCGATGGCGGCCCGGATCTCGGCCGGGGTCAGGATCACCGTCTTGGGCAGCCCCGACGCCAGGTCGCGCCCCCGGACCTCGGCCTTGAGCTCGTCGCGGACGGGCCACGCCGAGCCGATGGCCACCTTGATCTCCTCGGCCGTGCGCTCGCCCACGGCGATGCCGTACTCGCGCCGCACGAAGGCCTGCACGGCGGCGTCGATGTCGAAGCTGCCCACCCGGACGGCATCGATCGCCACCACCCCGCCGAGCGAGATCAGCGCGGTCTCGGTGGTGCCGCCGCCCACGTCGATGACCAGGTTGGCCACCGGCTCGTGGATGGGCAGGCCCGACCCGATGGCCGCGGCCATGGGCTGGTCGATGAGGAACGCGTCGGTGGCGCCGGCCCGGCGGGCGGCCTCTGCCACGGCCCGCCGCTCGACCTCGGTGATGGCCGACGGCACGCACACGACGACCCGCGGCCGGTTGAACCGCCCGACCCGCACCCGGTGCAGCAGCAGCCGGATCATCCGCTGGGTGACCTCGAAGTCGGTGATGGCCCCCTGGCGGAGCGGCCGCTCGGCCACGATGTCGCTGGGGGTGCGCCCGATCATCTGCCAGGCGTCGTGGCCCATGGCCAGGACCTCGCGGGTGCGGGTGTTGAGGGCGATGACGGTCGGCTCGTTGAGCACGATGCCCCGCCCCCGCTCGTAGACGAGGGTGTTGGCGGTGCCGAGGTCGATGGCGAGGTCGCGGGCCACGGCGGCTCAGCGCTTCCACCAGCGCCGGGCCGGCGCCTCGTCGTCACGGGGCGCGAGGGCCTCCATCTCGCGGCGGAAGTTGTCGATGCCCGCCTCGAGCGACGACGGCGTGCGGCTGCGCAGGTAGAGCACCCCCGACCCGACGATCGAGATCACCACGGCGATCATGAGGAAGGCGACGGCGTTCACGGTGTCATCCTGCTCCCGCATCGACGATGTGCTGTGCTTCCAACCCCCAGCTCTCGCCGTCCGCCCACGTCTCCCGCTTCCAGATCGGCACCGACCGTTTGAGCGTGTCGATGCAGAAACGGGCCGCGGTGAACGCCTCGCCCCGGTGGGGCGCCGACACGACGACCACCACCGCGCTCTCCCCCACCTCCAGCACCCCCGTGCGGTGGAGCAGGGCGATGCGCCCGACCTCGGGCCACCGCACCCGGGCCTCGTCGGCCACCGCCCGCAGGCGGGGCACCACCTGGGCCTCGTAGGCCTCGTACTCGAGGCGCTCGACCCCGGGCCGGCCCTCGGCGTGGTCGCGGGCCGTGCCCGAGAACAGCACCAGCCCCCCGCAGTCGGGCCGGGTCGCCCAGGTCACCGCCTCGGCCACCGGCAGCGGGGCTGCCGAGAGCCCCAGCCAGGTGTCGCCCTCGGGGGCGCGGAGTGGCTCCGGCGCGTCCATCATCGCCATCGTACGCAGGCACGACCCGCTGCCTGCACCACTCCGCGGGGTTCCTCCGGCGATGGGCGTGGGCGTGGGCGCTGCCCGTGACGGCCGACGCACCGTTAATCTCCGCCCCGTGCCCTTCGACGATGACGCCGAAGCGGACCAGCCGGGGTTTCGGCCGCCGCCTCACCCCGACGATCGGATCTGGCGCCATCCATCCGAGATGCGTGCCTACCCCATCGTCCCCGTCGGCGCGCCCGGAAGCCCGGGGAGGTCGCGGGCGTTGGCCGAACGAGGCCGCCCCTGGGTGTCCGTCGTCGTGGCCGGGACCGCCGGCGCCGTGCTGGCCGGGGTGGGCGTCGTCGCCCTGGGCCTCGGCGAGCGGGTGGTCGAGCGGCCGGTGGTCGAGAAGGTCGCTCTGGCCCCCGTGGCCGCCGCCCCGGGGCTGACCGCCTCGGCGGTGAGCGACGTCCGCCGGCTGGTGGCGCCGGGGGTGGTCGGCATCGGGCCACCCACGACGGCGGCCGCCGACGGCGACCTGGTGGGCTCCGGGGTGGTGCTGCGCAACGACGGCATCGTCGTGACCAGCGCCGCGCTGCTCGCCCGTGGCGACGTGTGGGTGCGCATGCCCGACGGCACGTCGGTGGCCGGCGAGGTCGTGGGGTCCGACCCCGCGTCGGGCCTCGGCCTGGTCGACCTGCGCGGCGACGGCTACACGTCGACCGTGCTGGCCGAGTCGGGCGACCTCATGGCCGGCGAGACGGCCTACAGCGTGACCGCCCGCCTCGGTGGCGGCACCACCAC
>DASXRH010000703.1:0-2998 GCA_036506715.1 Acidimicrobiales bacterium | reverse complement strand
GGCGAACGCCCTTGCCGACGCGAACCGGCCCAGCAGCTCGGGCCCGGCCCCGTGCCACTCCGCGTCCGCCCCCTCGCCGACGACGAAGACGATCTCGGCGACGTCGAGCGCTTGGCCGGTGCGGTCGACCGCCAGCGTCATCGTGCGCAACCGGTCGAGCCACGCCGGTGGGTGGTCGGGATCGCCCCAGTCGACCTCGCGGTCGCGGCCGTCGACGGTGGCGTCGATCATGGCCTTGGCGTCGCATGGCAGCAACGACAGCATCTCGTCCTCGTCGACGAGGTGGTAGCTGCCGATCGTGGGACCGGCGGCGGCGAGGAAGGCGGCACCGACCTGGCCGGTCCACACGCCGATGTTGTCGAGCGTCTCGGCCCATGCCCGCACCGCACCGGGCAGCTCGCCGAACTCGAAGCGCCAGTCGCGGCCGTTGGTCAGCAGGTAGTCGACCCAGGCGTCGTCGAGGTAGCCGGCCCGGCGGCGCAGGCCCTCGCCGATGGCGGTGACGGTGGCGGCGAGCCGGGTGAGGCGGGCGGGCCGGGCGGAGGCGGTGGTCAACGGAACGCCCACGACGTCACCCGGCCCCCCGGGCGCTGGCCCCGACGACCACTCCACCCCCGGTCGGCGCGCTACCCGTCGCCTCGTCGTCGGCCCAGGCCCGGCGGAGCGAGGCGCGCAGGTGCCGCTCGCATTGGGCGCTCTCGTAGGCGGCGCTCACGCTCTCGCCGCCCGCCAGCAGCACCGCCCGCAGCTGATGTCCGGCCTCGAGGATGCCCTGCATCTGCTCGTCGAAGGCCAGCCGGGCCCGACCGTGCCAGTCCTCGACGACCACCGGGATGTCGGCCTCCAGCAGGGCCAGTGCGTCGCCGAGGCTGACCGCCATGTGGCCGAGCTGGTCGGCGCCCTCGTCGGCCGTCTCGTAGCTCGCCTCGACCGTTTCGAAGTACCAAGGATGTGCCACCGTGT
Organism: Acidimicrobiales bacterium; assembly: GCA_036506715.1. GTDB lineage: Bacteria > Actinomycetota > Acidimicrobiia > Acidimicrobiales > VFJN01 > ZC4RG19. Next base: position 2,035 of record DASXRH010000703.1, on the reverse strand, counting down.
TCTCCACTAACTCCAATCTGGTTTAATGGCTTTTCAGCCAACGACGGCACACTAACATCCACTCCGAGGGCGCGCGCCAGCACCTTTTCGTCCGCAAGACAGGGAGATCTCGACGAGATGGAACGAGACGGGCAGAACCGAATCGACGGCGACCGGCGCTCCGGCCGCGCCCCGGCGTCAGTTCACCTGGCGCTCACGCCCTTCCCAGTAGGGCGTCCGCAGCTTGAACTTCTGCAGCTTGCCGGTCGCGGTCCGGGGCAGAGAGTCGCGGATCTCGACCGAGGTCGGGCACTTGTAGTGAGCGAGCTTGGCCCGGCAGTGGTCGATCAGCGTGCGCTCGTCGGCGGCGGCCCCCGGAGCCAGCACCACCAGGGCCTTCACCGTTTCGCCCCACTTCTCGTCGGGCACGCCGATCACGGCCACCTCGGCGACCGCCTCGTGCGAGTGCAGTGCGTCCTCCACCTCGATCGACGAGACGTTCTCGCCGCCCGAGATGATCACGTCCTTCTTCCGGTCCGAGATGGTGAGGTATCCGTCGTCGAGGGCGCCGCCGTCGCCGGTGTGGAACCAGCCGCCCTCCAACGCCTCGGCCGATGCCTCGGGCTGGTCCCAGTACCCGTCCAGCACCACGTTCGACCGGGCCAGCACCTCGCCCGCCCCGTCCGTGTCCAGCGTCGTGCCCAGGGTCGGCGCGCCGGCCCGACCCAGCCGGCTGGCCCGCTCGCCGGGCGACAGGTCGTCCCACTCGGCCCGGCGACGGTTCATCGTGAGCAGGGGCGATGTCTCGGTCAGGCCGTAGATCTGGATGAACTCCCAGCCCAGCTCGGTCTCCATCCGTTCGATCGTTCGGGTGGGCGGCGGGGCGCCGGCCACCACCATGCGCACCCTGTCGCGGCCGGGGATCTCGCCCTCCCACCGCTCGGCGGCGTCGAGGATGGCGGCCACCACGGCCGGGGCGCCGCACAGCAGGGTCACCCCGTGGGCGTCGACCCGGCGCAGGATCTCGTCTCCGTCGACCTTGCGCAGCACCACCTGGCGGGCGCCCATGCCGGTCAGGGCGAAGGGCATGCCCCACCCGTTGCAGTGGAACATCGGCAGCGTGTGCAGGTAGACGTCCCGGTCGTTGACCCCCGCCTGCCAGCCGAACACTCCGGCGTTGATCCACAGGTTGCGGTGGGTGAGCTGCACACCCTTCGGCCGTGCGGTCGTGCCGCTCGTGTAGTTGATCGTGGCCGTCGTGTCCTCGTCGGGCTGCTCCCACGGCTCCGGCTCCGTCACCGCGCCCGACGCCGGCCACAACCCGCCGTCGGTGTCGGCGCCCAGCACGAAGCGGTGCTTGGCGTCGATGCCGGCCAGCGACTCGTCCAGTTCGGGGTCGACGAGCAGCACCGAGGCGCCCGAGTGCTCGACGATGTAGCGGACCTCGTCGGGCGACAGCCGGAAGTTGATCGGCACCAGCACCCGGCCCCAGGCGGCCACGCCGAAGAACGAGACCAGCAGCCGGGCGGCGTTGTGCGACACGATGGCCACCCGCTCGCCCCGACCGACGCCGAGGCCGTCGAGCGCCGCCGCCTGGGCCCGGGCCAGCTCGGCGACCCGGCCGTAGGTGAGCTCGCCCCACGACGCCGCCGGCTGGTCGGGCTCGTCGACCACGCCCACGCGGTCGGGGTAGACGAGACTGGCCCGCTCGAGGTGGTCGGCGATCGTCAACGGCACGCGCATGTCCAGCTCCCCTCGTTTTCCGCCGCGACCATCCCACATCCCGCCCCCGCGGGCACGGGCGGGCGGTGGTCGGGCCGCCCCAGGTCAGCTCCAGAGGGTGACGTACACCGGCGGGCGGAACCGGGCCACCGGCACGCTGGCGTCGGCGCGGTGCATGGCCTGCATGGCGTCGGAGGTGTCGATGAACCGGCGCAGCCGGGTGGCCGCCCGAGCCCGCCGGTCGGGGCTGAGCGTGGTGACGTGCCACAGCAGGTCGACGGGGGTGCCCTCCACCGGCAGCACCACCAGGTGGCCCCGGGCGACATCGTCGGCC
>DASXRH010000702.1:0-3862 GCA_036506715.1 Acidimicrobiales bacterium | reverse complement strand
CCCCGGCACCAGGAAGTCGACGGCGTCCCCCCGGATGGGCAGCACATCCACGAGCGAGAAGAACACCAGCACCGCCACCGGGATCCCCAGGGTGAGCAGGAGCGACTCCCCGTTCCGGAACGTGAGCGTCAGCTCGACCCGCAACTGCGCCACGAGCCCCTTCACGGCCGCCCCCCGGACTCGCCCTCGGCGGCGGCCGGAGACGCCGGCTCGACGGCGCTGGTCTCGCCGACGCCGGGTTCGCCAGAGATGGCGGCGATCTCGGCGGCGGTGGGCTCGGCGCCGGTGGGCCGGGCGGCGGTGGGCTCGGCGCCGTCGTCGGGCTCAGCGCTCGCTGTGGGCTCAGCGTTCGACCCGGCGGCGCCGGCTGGTTCGCTGCCGGCGGGTTCGGCGGCACCCGTCGGTTCGCTCGTGGTCGGCTCGGCCTCGGCGGCGGCGCCGGTCAGTGCCAGGTACACGTCCTCCAGCCGTTGGCGGCCGGCGCGGAGGTCGGCGAGGGCGAGGTCGCGGTCTGCGAGCCACGCCGTGATCGCCGCCACCACGGCCGGCGTCGGTGGGGCGGCCACCAGGTACTCGCCCGGGGCCGTCTCGGTCACCGTGGCGCCCCCGCCCAGGTGGTCGGCCAGCGACGCCACCGCCAGGCCCGGGGCGGCGCGGAAGCGGACCTGGTCCCCGCCAGAGCCGCTGGCCAGCAGGTCGTCGAGGGTGCGGTCGGCCACCAGCCGGCCGCCGTCGACGATCACCACCCGGTCGGCGACCCGCTCGGCCTCGTCCAGGTCGTGGGTCGTGAGCACGACCGTGACGCCCTCCCGGCGCAGGTCGGCGATGACCTGGCGGATGACCTGGCGGCCCTGGGGGTCGACGCCGGCCGTCGGCTCGTCGAGGAAGGCCACCTGCGGCCGCCCCACCAGCGCCACCGCCAGCGCCAGCCGCCGCTGCTCGCCGCCGGACAGCTGGCGGGTGGTGCGGCGCTCGCGCCCGGCCAGGCCGAGCCGGTCGAGCAGGTCCTCGGGGCGCAGGGGATGCCGGTACAGGGCGGCGGCGTGGCGCAGCGCCTCGAGTGGCCGCAGCCCCGGGTGCAGCCCGCCCTCCTGCAGCATCACGCCCATCTTCTCGGCCAGTGCCCGGTGGTCGGCCCGGGGCTCGAGCCCCAGCACCGAGAGGCGTCCGCGGGCGGGCCGGCGCAGGCCCTCCAGGGCCTCGATCGTCGACGTCTTACCGGCCCCGTTGGGCCCCAGCACGCACGTCACCTCGCCGGCCTCGGCGCCGAACGACAGGTCCTGGACCGCCCGCACGCTGCCGTAGGTGATCGTGAGCGACTCGACGGAGACCGCGGCCATGGCGCCGCCGACGCTAGCCCCGCGCCGCGCACCGGCGGAATCCAGGTCGGGAGCCCGCCGCAGCCCCCACTACCCTCGTCCCCCATGCTCGATCTCCGCCGCATCCGCAGCGAGCCCGAGGCCGTCAAGGCCGCGCTCGACCGCCGGGGTCCGGGCACGTCCGACGCCGTCGACGAGCTCGTGGCCCGGGACGCCGAGCAGCGCCGGCTCACCGGCGAGCGCGACGACGTCCGCGGCCGCATCAAGGCCATCTCCAAGGACGTGGGCCGCCTCCGGGGCCAGGGCCGCACCGACGAGGCCGAGGCCCTCATGGCCGCGAGCCGCGAGCTGGGCGAGCAGGAGAAGGCGCTGGCCGCCGAGGCCGACAGGCTGACCGACGAGATCCGGGGCCTGCTGCTGCGCGTGCCCAACACCCCCAGCGCCGAGGCGCCCGACGGCAGCGGCGAGGGCGACAACGTCGTACTCCGCACCGAGGGCTGGGACCCCGCCACCTACGCCGACCACCAGCGGGTCCCCCACTGGGAGATCGGCGAGGACCTGGGCCTGCTCGACATCGCCCGGGCGACCAAGATCTCGGGCTCGATGTTCGTGATGTACCGGGGCTGGGGCGCCCGGCTGCTGCGGGCCATGGTCCAGCACAGCCTCGACAGCAACGCCGACGCCTACGAGGAGGTGCGGCCGCCCACCCTGGTCCTCACCGACACCATGGTGTCGACGGGTCACCTGCCCAAGTTCGCCGACGACGCCTACCACGTCGAGCGCGACGACCTGTGGGCCATCCCCACCGCCGAGGTGCCGCTGACCTCGCTCCACCGCGACGAGATCCTCGACGGCGCCACCCTGCCCCGCCGCTACACCGCCTACACCTCGTGCTTCCGGCGCGAGGCGGGCTCGGCCGGCAAGGACACCCGGGGCCTGCTGCGCACCCACGAGTTCGACAAGGTCGAGCTGCTGGCGGTGGCGGCCGGCGCCGACCAGGCCATCGCCTGCCAGGAGGACATCCTGGCCCGCGGCGAGGCGCTGCTCCGGCGGTTGGGCCTGGCCTACCGGGTGGTCGACCTGTGCACCGGCGACCTCGGCAACTCGGCCGCCCGCACCTGGGACATCGAGGCCTACGCCCCCGGCGTCGACATGTGGCTCGAGGTGTCGTCGGTGTCGTGGTTCGGCGACTACCAGGCCCGGCGGGCCAACATCCGCTACCGCCCCGACGGGGCCAAGGGCACCGAGATCGCCCACACGGTCAACGGCTCGGCCATGGGCTGGCCCCGCACCGTGGCCGCCTACCTCGAGACCCACCGGCGCCCCGACGGCACCGTCACGATCGTCGAGGCGCTCCGTCCCTACCTGGGCGGCGCCGAGGTCATCCCCCGCCCCGCCTAGCTGACCCTCGCGCCCACTAGCGGTCGCGGCAGGCGGCGCACCGGCCCGACAGGGCGAAGTGCTGGGGCGACAGCTCGAAGTCGTGCTCGGCGTCCAGCCGGTCGGCCAGGGGGTCGAGGGCGTCGAACGGCACCTCGACCACCGAGCCGCACGACACGCACACGGCGTGGTGGTGGGGCGGGTCGGCCACGTGGAACGTCGACGGCCCATGGCCCAGATGGACATGGGTGACCACCCCCACCTCCTCCAGCCGTTCGAGCGTGCGGTACACGGTCGACCGGTGGACCTCGGGGTGCTCGGCGGCCACGCGGGCCGCGATCTCGTCGGCGGTGACGTGGTGGTCGCCGGCCAGCAGCGCCTCGATGACGGCCCGGCGTGCCACGGTCACCCGGCCGCCGCGCCGGCGCAGCAGGGCCAGGACGTCGTCGGCCGATCGGGGGGTGACGTCCACCACACAGAAACCTATAAGCTCGCCAGGCCCCTGCCGCTCCCCGTGGGTTGGGGCTGTGAACCAGGGAGGGTGGGTCACATGCGACGCGTCTGGGCCTGGATGGGCCTGAACTTCGGGAAGCACGCCGGCATCGTGGGCGTCGTGGGCCTGGCCATCACGCTCGTGCTGGGGGTCGGCATCACCAAGCTCGACTTCGCCACGGGGCAGGACTCGTACCTCAACAAGGACGAGCAGGTCTACAAGGACAGCGTCGCCTACCAGAACCTGTTCGGCGGCCAGGCCATGCTCACGCTGTTCACCATGGAGAGCGGCCAGACCGTCACCGACCTGTTCACGCCGGCCAACATCGCCCACTTCGAGCGCGTCGAGGAGCAGCTGCGGGCCACCAATGGCGTCACGGCGGTCGTCACCCCGCTGACCGCCCTCCAGTTCACCCAGAACCTGGTGGACGGGCCCGCCGACGCCCCCGACGACCTGACGCGGAGCGTGGCGGGTCAGGCCCTGCTCAGCGCCCAGCAGCGCGACCCCGACCCCCAGGCCAAGGCGCTGCGCCTCCAGGACGCCACCACGACGCTGGGGCGGGTGGCCGCCGTGCAGGGGCCCCACACGTTCGACAACCCCGAGTGGATCCAGTTCCTCCTGTTCGACAACCAGGGGAACATCCGCAAGTCGCTGCTCCCGTTCTTCCCCG
>DASXRH010000701.1:0-2646 GCA_036506715.1 Acidimicrobiales bacterium | reverse complement strand
ACCGCTACGACCTCGTGACCCGGGACGAGGCGTTCGCCGGCATCCACACCCCCGAGTCGATGGCCCACATGCAGGTGGCCCGCAGGCGGCTGGTGGTCGACGAGCTGCTGCGGGTCCAGCTGGCCCTCGTCCAGCGCAAGCGCCACATCGAGCGCACGACCCGGGGGATCGCCCACCGCACGGCCGGGCCGCTGCTCGACGCCTTCGTGGCCCGGCTGCCGTTCACGCTGACCGCCGACCAGGAGGCGGCCATCGCCGAGATCGGCGGCGACCTGGCCGCCCCCCACCCCATGCACCGGCTGCTGCAGGGCGACGTGGGGGCCGGCAAGACGCTGGTGGCGTTGTGGACGCTGCTGTGCGCGGTCGAGGGCGGGCACCAGGGTGCGTTCATGGCCCCCACCGAGGTGCTGGCCGAGCAGCACGCCGAGGGCATCCGGGCCCTGCTCGACGGTGTCGAGGTGCCCGACTCCGGGACCTCGCTGTTCGGCGCCCGGCCGTTGCGGGTCGAGCTGCTCACCAACCGCGTCGGGGCCGCCGACCGCCGCCGCATCCTGGCCGGCCTGGCCGCCGGCGAGGTCGACATCGCCATCGGCACCCACGCGCTCATCCAGGAGGGTGTCGACTTCGCCTCGCTGGGGGCGGTGGTCATCGACGAGCAGCACCGCTTCGGCGTCGAGCAGCGGGCCGCGCTCAGGGACAAGGCGGGCGGCGGGCCGGTGCCCGACGTGCTGGTCATGACGGCCACGCCCATCCCCCGGACGGCGGCCATGACGGTCTACGGCGACCTCGACGTCACCGTCATCCGCTCCCTGCCCGCCGGCCGCCAGCCCATCGCCACCACCTGGGCCCGGACCGGGGCCGACGAGGCCGACGTCTGGGCCGCCGTCCGCCGGGAGGTGGCGGCCGGGCGCCAGGCCTACGTGGTCACCCCCCTCATCGAGGAGTCCGACAAGCTGGAAGCCCGCTCGGCCGAGGACACCTGGTCCGAGCTGGAGACCGGCGAGCTGGCCGGCCTGCGCATGGGGCTGCTGCACGGCCGCATGCCCCCGGCCGACAAGGATGCCACCATGCACCAGTTCCGGGCCGGGCGGCTCGACGTGTTGGTGGCGACCACGGTGATCGAGGTGGGGGTGGACGTCCCCAACGCCACCGTCATGGTCATCCTCGACGCCGACCGCTTCGGCATCGCCCAGCTCCACCAGCTGCGGGGCCGGGTGGGCCGGGGCAGCGAGCGGTCGTGGTGCTACCTGGTCAGCGCGTCCGACACCCCGGAGGCCGAGGCCCGCCTCGGCGCCCTGGTCGCGACGACGGACGGGTTCGCACTGGCCGAGGTCGACCTCGACCTGCGGGGCGAGGGCACGATCATGGGCGAGCGCCAGAAGGGCCGCAGCGACCTCAAGCTGGCCTCGCTGCGGCGCGACCGTGAGTGGGTCGAGCGGGCCCGCGAGGTGGCCTTCGCCATCGTCGACGGCGGCGACGGCCGGGGCGGCCTCGACGACCACCCCGACCTGGTGGCCGAGGTGGCCCTGTTCCTCGACGAGGACGACCAGGACTTCCTGCTCAAGGGCTGACGCGCGGGCCGAGAGCCCGCGCTCCGAGTACGAGGGCGTCGATCTCCGTGCCGTGCGCCCGTACCTGGCCGCCGGGGCCGGCAGCGAACCGCTGACCGACCGGTTGGCCGATCGCACATCGCCACGGTGCGCGACCCGTTCAGCCTCACCTGGTGGCTGGCGGCCACCGTCGGCTAGCTGCCCCACCCGTATCGCTCGGCTCGTGGCGACGCCCTCCGTGGGGCAAGATGGCCCCCCATGGATGGGGGCCTGCTGGTGGAACCGGGGACCGAGCGCCGACGCTGGTGGCTGCTGTTCGCCCTGCTGGCAGTGGCGGCCTCCTGCTGGTCGCTGGGGGCGCCGCTCATGACCGGCCACGACGAGAGCAGCCAGGCCGTGCGGTCGGCGGCGGCGGCGCGGGGCGAGGTGCTGGGCGTGCCCGTGCCGCTGTGGGAGAACAGCGTGGTCGCCGTGCAGGTGCCCGAGGCCTACGGCGAGGCCGCGTCCGTCGGCGACTGCTTCCTCGGCGAGCCCTACGAGTGGTTCCTGGAGGCTCCGCTCAACCCCCCCGGCCGCGGCGCCTGCCCCCAGCTCGACGGGAGCCGCCACGAGGTCGGGGTCCAGACCAACCAGCAGCGCCACCCGCCGATCTACCCCGCCGTGCTGGGGCTGCCGTCGCTGGTGTTCCCCGACCAGCTGGGCGTCTACCTCATGCGGCTGGTCGGCTCGGTCGTGTGCGCGGCGCTGCTGGCGTCGGGTCTGGTCACGGCCGCCCGCTTCCCCCGGCCGCGGCTGGCCGCGGTGGCGGCGCTGGCGGCGCTCACGCCCGAGATCGTCTACGTGGCGGCGACGATGAACACCGCCGGTCTCGAGACCGCGGCCGCCTTCGGGCTGTGGATGGCCGCGCTTGCGCTCGCCGTCGGGCCGGCGCCGCCCGACGCCCGGCTGGTGCGGCGGGCCGGGGTGGCGCTGGTCGCCCTGTGCGTGGCCCGGCCGCTCTCGCCCGCCTTCGCCGTCGCCGCTCTCGTGGTCGCGGCCGTCCTGGCCGGGGCCGACCGGCGCCGGGTGCTCTGGGCCCGCCGTGACGTGCGGCTGT
>DASXRH010000700.1:0-1653 GCA_036506715.1 Acidimicrobiales bacterium | reverse complement strand
GGCCGCCGGCGCCGTCGCTTCCCCGGCGGCGGTGGCTCTGGGTGGCCGGGGCCGCGGGGGCGGCGGCCGTCGCGGTCGCCGCGGTCGCCGCCCGGCGCCGACGGGTCGTCCGGCGGCGGAGGCGGGGCCGGTGACCCCGTTCGTGGCCGCCGGCATCCAGGTCGGCCCGGTGCCGGGGCCGCTCACCGCGGCCGCCGTCGCCGCCAACGTCGACGCCGCGCTCGCCGTGGTCCGGCGGTGCGTGGCCACCACCGGCGCGGCGCTGGTGGTGGTGCCCGAGACCGTGACCACCGGGTTCGTCACCGGCCTCGACCCCGGCGGCCTGTGGGACCTGGTGGCGCCGGTGCCCGGCCCGCTCACCGCCGCCGCCCAGGCCGCGGCGGTCGAGCTGGGCGTCACCCTCGTGTGGCCCACCTACGAGGCCGGCCCCGACCGGGGCACCGTCTACAACTCGGTGGCGGTCGTCGACCCCGGTGGCCGGGTCGTGGGCGTGTACCGCAAGACCCACCTGTTCCCCGCGGAGCAGGAGTGGGTGACGCCCGGCGACGACGTCCTGGTCGTCGACACCCCGGTGGGGCGGCTCGGCAGCGTGATCTGCTTCGACGGCGACTTCCCCGAGCTGGTGCGGATCGAGGCCGGCCTCGGGGCCGAGGTGGTGGTGCGGCCGTCGGCCTTCCTGCGGTCGGCCGACATCTGGGAGCTGACCACCCGGGCCCGCGCCTACGACAACCACGTCTACGTCGTGGCCCCCAACGCGGTGGGTGTCGACCCCGGTGGGTGCGTGTACTTCGGCAACTCGCTGATCGTCGGGCCCACCGGCGAGGTGCTGGCCCGGGGCACGGCCCAGCCCGGCTGGGTGGCGGCCACGGTCGGCGTCGACCCCATGGCCGCCATCAGCCCGGGGTCGTCGGTCCGCCAGAGCTTCGATCACCTGGCCGAGCGCAACCTGGCCCTCTACCGGCGCCACCGTGACGTGCTCGAGGCCGAGGGCCGGGCCCCGTTCCCGCCGGCGGCGCCCGGATGAGCCTGCGCATCGGCATCGACACCGGGGGCACGTTCACCGACGTCGTCGTGCTCGACGAGGCCACCGGTGGCCTCACCGCCACCAAGACGCCCTCGACCCCGCACGACCACGCCGTCGGCTTCCTCACCGGCGCCGAGAAGGCCCTCGGCGACCGGCCGTGGGCCGGTGTCGGGTCGGTGTTCCACGGCACGACCGTGGCCACCAACGCCCTGCTCCAGGGGGAGGTGACCGGGCTCGGCTTCCTGACCACCGCCGGGTTCCGCCACCTGCTGGAGATCGGCCGCCAGAGCGTGCCCGACGGCTACGGCAACTCGTACTTCTGGGTGAAGCCCGACCGCATCGTCCCCCTCCACCTGGTGCGGGAGGTGCCCGAGCGGCTCGACGCCGGCGGCGCCGTGCTGCGGCCGCTGGACGAGGAGGCGGTGCTGGCCGAGGCGGCCTGGTTCCGGGACCACGGGGTCACGGCCGTGGGCGTGTGCCTGCTCCATGCCTACGCCAACCCGGTCCACGAGCAGCGGGTGCGCGAGCTGTTCGCCGCCGCCCACCCCGGCTGCTCGGTGTCGATCAGCTCCGACGTGTTGCGCGAGTACCGCGAGTACGAGCGGTCGGTGACCACGCTGGTCGACGCG
>DASXRH010000699.1:0-5505 GCA_036506715.1 Acidimicrobiales bacterium | reverse complement strand
GTACTGGGCCTTGAAGAACATCTCGCTGGAGGTGCCGAGGGGCACCACCTACGGGCTCATCGGCCACAACGGCTCGGGCAAGTCGACGCTGCTGCGGCTCATGGCCGGCATCCACCGGCCCACGTCGGGTCACATCGACGTGAACGGCCGGGTGTCGGCGCTGCTCGAGCTGGGCGCCGGGTTCCACCCCGAGCTGACCGGACGCGAGAACGTCTACCTCAACGGGTCGATCCTCGGCCTCACCCGCAAGGCCATCAACGCCAAGATCGACGACATCATCGAGTTCGCCGGCCTCGGCGAGTTCATCGACACCCCCGTCAAGGTCTACTCGAGCGGCATGTACGTGCGGCTGGGGTTCTCGGTCGCGGTGCACGTCGAGCCCGACATCCTGATCATCGACGAGGTCATCGCCGTCGGCGACGAGGACTTCCAGCGCCGGTGCTTCGACCACATCTACCGCCTGCGGTCGAGCGGGGCGACCATCATCTTCGTCACCCACAGCCTCAACCTGGTCCAGACGATGTGCGACAACGCCGCCTGGCTCGACCACGGCGAGCTGCGCGCCTTCGGCTCGGCGCCCGAGGTGGTGCACCAGTACCTCGACCAGGTCAACGTGGTCGAGGCCGAGCGCATCGAGAGCGGCCACGCCCAGGCCCGGGTCGACTCGCTGTCCGAGCGCGCCGCCCGGGGCCTGGTCTCGATCGAGGAGGTCGAGTTCCTCGACGGCGACGGGAAGCCGGTCCAGGTGGTCGAGTCGAAGCGCCCGCTGACCGTGCGCATGCACTGGCGCAGCAGCGAGGCCGTCGACGAGCCGCTGTTCTCGTTCGCGGTCGAGAGCGAGGCGGGCGTGTACGTGGCCAACCCGGGCATGCGCTCGACGTCGGCCCCGGTCGACCAGATCTCGGGCTCGGGCTACGTCGACTACCAGATGCCCGAGCTTGCTCTGGGCCCGGGCGAGTACACGTTCAGCGTCGCCGCCCACGACCACAGCGGCACCACGGTGCTCGACAAGCGCGAGCGGTTCCTCACCCTCAAGGTCCAGCCGGGTGGGGACATGGTCTACGGCCTGATCGACATGCTCGGCGACTGGCAGCGTCCGGTGAGCCTCGGCGGTGAAGGGTGAGCGCCGACACGACCGGCCCGCCGCAGGGGCGGCGCGCCCGCGCCCGGCGGCTGGCGGAGCGGGTGGCGCCGGCCGGCTCGCCGACCCGCGGTGTCCTGCGCATGGCCCGAACCTTCGCCCACGAGGGCCTGCGCTACACGGACGTGCTGCGCGAGCAGTGGGCGGCCGCCCGACCCATCGAGGGGTCGGCGCCCGACTACCGCCTGTGGCTGCGCGACCACCGGGCCGAGGTCGACGCCCTCATCCACCAGACCGACGCCGGCGTGGTGCGCCGCATCGGCATCGCGCTCGAGATCGTGGTGGTCGGCGGGGGCGAGGCGCTGGGGCGCACGCTCGACTCGCTGGACGCCCAGACCTTCCCCCGCCGGCGGGTGACGGCGGTCGGGGCCGGCGTCGTGACGGACGAGCGGGTGGCCGTCGCCACCGATGCCCCGGTCGGCGACGTGCTGGCCGACCTGGCGGCCGAGGGCGACCCGGACGACATGGTGGTCGTCGTCGAGGCCGGCGACCTGTTCGAGCCCGACTTCGCGTTCCGGGTCGTGGCCCGGGCCTGGGACAATCCCTTCACCGCGCTCGTGGGCTGGGACGACGACGTATCGGCCAGCAGCCACCTGGTCGACGACCCCCGCTTCCGGCCCGGGTGGTCGCCCGACATCCTGCTGTCGGCCAACTACCTGGGCCGCTCGTTCGCCGTGCGGCGGGGGCGCCTGGCCCAGGCGGGTCCGGTCCGCTTCGACCTGGACGACGCCGTCTGGTGGGACCTGCTGCTGCGCCTCGACCTCACCGACGACGAGGTGGTGCGCATCCCCCGAGTGCTCCACCACCTCGCTCGCCGGCCCCACGTGTCACCCGCGGCCGGCGTCGGTGTCATGCGTGAGCACCTGGCGCGCACCGGTCGCCGGGGGGAGGTGGTGCCGACCCCCAGCGGTGTGCGGGTGGTGTGGCAGTCCCGCGAACCGTTGCCGCACGTGACCGTGATCATCCCCACCCGCCACAACCGCGAGATGCTCTCGATCTGCCTGCCCAGCCTGGCCAAGACCGACTACCCGTCCTTCGACGTGATCGTGGTCGACAACGGCGGGCGCACCGACGACAACGAGGCCTGGTACGAGACCGCCGCGGCCGGCCTCGACCTCGGCGTGCGGTGGTGGGACCGGCCGTTCAACTACTCGGCCGTCAACAACCTGGCCGCCGCCGGTGCCCGCGGCGAGGTGCTGCTCTTCCTCAACGACGACACCGAGCTGGTCGACCCGCAGTGGCTGCGGGAGATGGTGTCCTGGGTGCTCCAGCCCGGCATCGGCCTGGTGGGCGCCCAGCTCGTCGGGCCCGAGGGCGAGATCCAGCACGGCGGCGTCGTGATGGGTATGCACGGCTTCGCCGACCACCTCTTCGCCGGCAACCGGCCGGGTGACGACAGCCTCATCGGCTCCACCCTCTGGTACCGCAACTCGCTGTCGGTCACCGCCGCCTGCCTGGCGGTCGACGCCGGGTTGTTCGCCGAGATCGGCGGCTTCGACGAGCGCTTCCGCCTGTGCGGCTCCGATGTCGTGCTGGGGCTCGACGCCCGCTTCCTCGGCCGCCGCAACGTGGTGACGCCCTTCGCCGGGGTGCGGCACCTCGAGTCGGCGACCCGAGGGTCGAGCCCGGTCGACGACGACTTCCCCACCAGCTACTGGCGTTACCAGAAGTGGCTGCGGGGCGGCGACCCCTACTACTCGCCGAACCTGTCGTTGCGCAGCGGGGTCCCGCAGCTCAAGCCGGTCGACGAGCCCAGCCCGATGGTGCCGGTCGCCGAGGCGCTCAACCGCGACTTCTCCGTCTTCCGCCAGCAGGCGACCGAGGCCGAGGCGCTGTGGCTGGCCGGGCTGTGCCGGGCCGACGAGGGCCTGAGAGGCCGGGTGCGGGAGGCCCACGCCGCCCACGCCGAACCGTTCGAGGTCCGGACCGTCAACTGGTTCATCCCCGACATCGACAGCCCGTTCTACGGCGGCATCAACACCGCGTTCCGCATGGCCGATCACCTGGCCCGGACGCAGGGGGTCGTGAACCGGTTCGTCGTCATGGCCCGGCCCAACGAGCCCTTCGTGCGCTCGGCGCTCTCGGCCGCGTTCCCGGGCCTGGCGGCGTCGCCGATCGAGTTCTACGACGGCGGCACCGACGGCCTCGACCGCGTGACACCCGCCGATGCCGCCGTGGCCACGCTCTGGGTCACGGCCTACTCGGTAGCCCACGTCGCCGGGGCCACACGGCGCTTCTACCTCATCCAGGACTTCGAGCCGATGTTCTACCCGGCGGGCAGCAACTACGCGCTGGCCGAGGAGTCGTACCGCCTGGGTCTCTACGGGCTGTGCAACACCCAGCGCCTGCTCGACATCTACCGGCGCGACTACGGCGGGGTCGGCACCTCGTTCATGCCGGCCACCGACCCGACCGTCTTCCATGCCCGCGGCCGGGCCCCGCTCGACCACGACGGCCCGGTGACGGTCTTCCTCTACGCCCGGCCCGGCCATTGGCGCAACTGCTGGGAGATCGCCTCGCTGGCGCTCGACCAGCTCAAGCAGCGGCTGGGTTCCGGCGTGCGGATCGTGACCGCCGGTTCGTGGGCCCGACCCGACGACCTCGGCCGAGGCATCGAGCACCTGGGCCTGCTCGACTACCGCGACACCGGCGCGCTCTACCGGCAGTGCGACGTCGGCATCGCGCTCACGCTGTCGGAGCACCCCTCGTACCTGCCGCTCGAGCTGATGGCGTGCGGCACCCCGGTCGTGGCGTTCGACAACCCGGCCGGCGACTGGATCCTCCACCATGAGCAGAACTCGCTGCGCTGTCCCCGCACGGTCGACGGCCTCGCCGGCGCGCTGGAGCGCATCGCCTCGGACGGACCGCTGCGCGAGCGCCTGGGCCGGCAGGCGCTCGCGGACATCGCCGCCCGCCACGGGGACTGGGACACCGCATTCTCGGGCATCTACGAGTACCTTTGCGATCCAGAGGTCTGGGGGACCGGCGCGTGAAGGACTACCCGCCCGATTTCATCGAGGACGGCTCGCACGGCCGCTGCTACCGGCTGCTGTCGCGCGCCGGGGTGCGCCAGGGCGTGGTGCTCGACCTGGGCTGCGCCCGGGGGCCGCTGGCCGAGCCCGTGTCCTCCCTGGACCTCGAATACGTGGGCGCCGACATCGACCGCGACGCGCTCGACGTGCTGGCCGCCCGGGGGTTCGAGACCCACCCGCTCGACCTGACGGCCGACGAGGACGAGCTGGTCGACGCCCTCGAGGGCATGCTCGGCGGCCGGGCCCTGGCCGCGGTGCTGCTGCTCGACGTGATCGAGCACCTGGTCGACGCCGGCCCGTTGCTGCGGGCGCTGGCCAGGCTCGACGCCAAGCACGACGGCATCCACCTGATCGTCAGCATTCCCAACGTCACCCACGTCGACGTGGGCATCAAGCTGCTGCTCGGTCGGTGGGACATGACCGACATCGGCCTGCTGGACGACACCCACCTGCGGTTCTTCACCGACCGGACGGTGCGGGCGACGCTGGCCGGCGGTGGCTGGGTCGAGGCCGACGCCGACGACGTGGTGAACGCGTTCAGCGACCAGCTGTTCCCGGCCGACGCCCCGGCGCTGCGGCCCGGCGCGCCCCTGCGTCAGCTCCTGTGGCGGGTGCGGACGGCGGCGGCCGACCACGGCGAGACCTACCAGTTCATCCGGCGGTTCGTGTGCGACCACGAGGCAGCGGCCGCGTTGGCCGGCCGGCTGGCGGCCGAGGTCGACGAGGACGAGGTCCTCGGTGCCGCCGGGAGCGGGCAGCCGCTCCTCACCGCCGTGGTGGACGGCAGGCGTGAGGGCGACGGGGCGGTGGATGTCCTGCGGCGCGACCTGGCCGCCCAGGGCCGACCCGACGTCGAGATCCTGGTGGTGGGCGGGGCCGAGGCCGGGCGGCCGGCCGACGGCACCGGCCCGGCCGTGCGCGTGGTGCCGCTGCCCGACGAGGGGTCGTGGCGCAACGCGGCCCTGGCCGCCGCCCGGGGCCGCTACGTGACGTTCCTGCGGGCCGGCACCCGGGTGGCGCCGGGCTACCTCGACGCGATGGCCGACGCCGTCGACGCCCTACCGGCGCGGGTCGTGCAGGTGTCCGTGGCCGGCAGCGACGCCGAGGGCCTGACCCGCGCCGCCAGCGCCGACTTCGCCACGGCCGCCGCCGCTGCCGAGCCCCTGGCCATCGACATGCTCGACCTGGTCGGCATGGGCGCGCTCGGCCCGGTCCCGCTCGACGCCCATGCGGTGCCCCGCGAGGCGTGGCGCACGAACGGGCTGGCCTTCGTCGACGACGACGACCCGGCCACGCTGCTGTTCCTGGTGCGCGCGGTCGAGATGTGCGGCA
>DASXRH010000698.1:0-6714 GCA_036506715.1 Acidimicrobiales bacterium | reverse complement strand
AGGTGGCGGTTGCACTCGATGCACGGGTTGGGGGTCAGGCCCCGGCGATGGGCGTCGACGTAGGGCTCGACCACCCGGCGCTCGAAGTCGTCGGAGAACGACCACACGTGGTGGGCCACGTCGAGCTGCTGGGCCACCCGGCGGGCGTCGTCGACGTCGCCGACCGAGCAGCAGCCCGAGTCGGACTCGCCGCCCCACAGCTTCATGGTGACGCCCACCACCTCGTGGCCGGCCGCCAGCAGCCGGGCCGCCGCCACCGACGAGTCGACCCCGCCCGACATCGCCACCAGCACCTTCACGCCGCCGTCTCCCGCAGCCGGGCGACGGCGGCCGGCACCGCGACCAGGGCGTGGTCGACGTCCTCGGGCGTGGACGGCCAGCCGAGGGTGAGCCGCAGCGCGCCGGCCGCCAGGGCGGCGGGCACGCCCATCGCCGCCAGCACGTGCGACGCCTGCTGGGCGCCGCTGGCGCAGGCCGAGGCGGCCGAGGCGCACACCCCGGCCTCGTCCAGCAGGTAGAGCAGGGCCTCGCTCTCGACCCCGGGCACGCACAGGTGCAGCACCCCCGGCAGGCGGTCGGAGCGGGCGGCGCCCGTCTCGCGGGCACCGGGGACGGCGCCCAGCAGGCCGTCGGCCAGCCGGTCGCGCAGGGCGCCGACCCGGGCGGCGGCGACCTCCCGCTCGGCCGTGGCCGCGGCCAGGGCGGCCGCGAAGCCGACGATGCCGGCCACGTTGTGGGTGCCGCTGCGCAGCTCGCGCTCCTGGCCCCCGCCCAGCTCGCGGGCCTGCAACGGCGTGCCCCGCCGCACCACGAGGGCGCCGACCCCCTGCGGTCCGCCCGCCTTGTGGGCGCTGAGGCTGACCAGGTCGGCGCCGGCCATCGCCCGCGGCAGGTCGAGCCAGGCGGCGGCCTGCACCGCGTCGGCGTGCACGGCGGCGCCCGGCGCCCGGCGGGCCACCACCTCGGCCACGGCGGCCACCGGCTGGACCGTCCCCACCTCGTTGTTGGCCGCCATCACCGACACCAGCGTGGTGCCGGGGGCCAGCAGCCCGTCGAGGGCGTCGAGGTCGACCACGCCCCGTCCGTCGACCGGGACCGTGCGCCCACCCACCGCGGCCACCGGGGCCAGCACGGCCTCGTGCTCGACCGCGCTGCACAGGACCGGGCCGGGGCGGGCGGCGTGCAGCCCCCGCACCGCCAGGTTGTCGGCCTCGGTGCCCCCGGCGGTGAAGACCAGCTCGCCCGGCCGGCAGCCGACGGCCGCGGCAACGACGTCGCGGGCCTCGTCCACCGCCCGGCGGGCCGCCCGTGCCACCGCGTGGTCGCCCGACGGGTTGCCGAACCGCCCGCCGCCCAGCCACGGCAGCATCGCGTCGCGCGCCGCCGGGCGCAGCGGCGTCGTGGCCGCGTGGTCGAGGTAGGCGAGCCGGTCGGGCACCGGACCAGTCTCGCAGGCGGGCAGGGCGATCCCCTCGCCGGGTCAGCGGCCGTAGGGCGGCGGAGGCGGCGGGGGCGGGGCCGGGCGGGCGATCGGCGGGGCGGGATGCACGTAGGCGCCGCCGTACGCGCTCCCCGACGGCTGGCCCACCGGGGGCGGCAGCGGCGGCGCCGGGCCGCCGTGGGCCCGCTGCCAGCCGGCCGCCACGCAGACGAGGAAGAGGTGCGGGTGCAGCCACCCCGGCGGGGTGTGGCCCATGCGGGTGGCCACCGGGTTGGCGATGCGCACCGCCAGATGGTCGCGGGCGGCCTGGCTCAGGCTCGGGCAGCGCAACAGGAACGTCCGCACAAGGCCGTAGGTCTCGTCGTCGAGGGCGTTGACGTCGAGCGAGGCCGCGTAGCGCTCGTAGCCCGGGGGCGGCGGGAACAGTGCCGGGGCCACCACCTTCTGCGCCGACCGCTCGCGCACCACCAGCGTGCCGGCCGCCAGGTCGCCCAGCCGCTGGTCGCGGGGCGACAACATGCAGCTCACCACGGCGGTGAACCCGACCGGCGGGAACAGGAAGTCGATCAGGCCCACCGCGGCCCGCAGGAACGCCTGCTGGAACCGCTCGGACGTGCCGTCGGCGCTGACCACCCGCAACCCGAGCGCCGCCTTGCCCAGCGTGCGCCCCCGCCACAGGGTCTCGAAGGCGGTGAACCAGATCACCAGCGACGCCAGGCTGGCCACGGCGGCGAACACGGCCGCCCCCGCGCCCTCGGCCGCCACGCCCAGCGCCCCGGCCAGCAGGGCGAGGAGCAGGATCGTCACCCCCAGCGCCAGGATGTCGATCGTGAACGCCAGGGTGCGGGAGGCCACACCCGCCCGCTCGAAGTCGAGCACGACCGCCTCGGGCGTCACGATCGGCGCGGCGCCGGCGGCCAGCGACGAGATCGACCCCGTCGCCGGCGGCTCGCTCCCCGGAACGTGCGACACCCACGACCCTGCCACGGGCGGTCACGGTAGCCGGGCTGCGCCGGCCGACCCCGACAGGGCGGCTACGGTCCGCCGTCACCTGTGGACATCGACCGGTTCATCGCCCGCAACGCCCCGGCCTGGGACCGGCTGGACGCGCTGGCGGCCCGCGGCGGGCGCGGGCTGCACCGCCTCACGCCCGCCGAGGTCGACGAGATGGTCGACCTCTACCAGCGGGTGTCGTCGCACCTGTCCCACGCCCGGGCCGCCTACCGGGACCCGGCGCTGGTCGGCCGGCTGACCCGGCTGGTGAGCCGGGCCAACGGCGTGATCTACGCCAGCCGCAGCCGGTCGTTGACGGCCGTGCGCGACTTCTTCGCCTGGCGCTTCCCCGCCGCGGTGTGGCAGAGCCGCCGGTACGTGGCCGTGGCCGCCGCCCTGCTGCTCGGGCCCGCCATCGTCATCGGCGTGTGGCTCGGCAACAGCGACGAGGCCATCAACACGCTCGGCGACAAGGCGGCCCGGGAGGCCTACCTCGACGAGAGCTTCGAGTCGTACTACTCGTCCGAGCCGGCGGAGCAGTTCGCCACCGAGGTCACGGTCAACAACATCCAGGTGGCGGTCATCGCCTTCGTGGGCGGGCTGCTGCTGTGCATCCCGACCGTCCTGTCGATGGTCCAGAACGGGGTGCTCCTCGGCGGGGCGGCCGGCCTGTTCGCCGACGCCCACGAGCTGCCCAAGTTCTTCGGGCTGATCCTGCCCCACGGCCTGCTCGAGATCACCGCCGTGATCGTGGCCGGCGGCGCCGGGCTGCGGCTCGGGTGGGCCATCATCGCCCCCGGCGACCGCACCCGGGGCCGGGCCCTCGGCGACGAGGCCCGGCGGGCCGGGACCATGGCCCTCGGGATCATGCTGGCCTTCGTGGTGGCCGGCACCATCGAGGGCTTCGTCACCGGCCGGGGCGTGCCCCCGGTGCTCCGGGTCGGGATCGGTGTGGCCGTCTGGCTGGCCTTCATCGCCTGGATCGTGGTCCAGGGCCGGGCCGCCACCGCCCGGGGCGTGGTCGGCGACCTCGGCGAGCTGGACCACGGCTGGGACGAGCTGGCCACCGCCCGCGAGCGGGCCTGGGCCAGCTGAGCCCCGCCGGTCACAGGCGGCCGGCGGCCCTGACGGCCCGCCCGAAACAGGCGGCCGCTGGGCTTGACAGCCCCACCCGTTACAGGCGGCCGGTGGCCTTCACCTTGAGGTAGGTGTCGGCCAGCGCGGTGGCCAGGTCGCCGGGCTTGGCGTCGACGACCGTGGCGCCCAGGCCCCGCAGGCGGGCCACCGTGCGCCGCCGATCCTCGAGGGCGCCCACGGCCGCCGCCCGCCGGTAGACGCCCGCCGCGTCGCCGCCGGCGCCGGTGGCCCACCGGGCCACGTCGGGGTCGCGCACGCCGGCCACCACCACCACGTGGTCCCGCACCACCAGCGGCAGCGCCGGGACCAACCACTCGTCGACCGCCGCCGGCACCAGATCGGTCAGCACCACCAGCATCGTCCGCCGCCGGAACCGGGCCAGCGTCTCGGCGAAGGCGCCGGCGTAGTCGCTCTCGACCAGCACCGGGTCCAGCTCGTAGAGCGCCTCGATGACCCGCCCCAGCTGGGCCTTCCCGCCGCCGGGCGGCACCGCCGCCCGCACCTCGCGGTCGAAGGCCACCACCCCGCAGCGGTCGCCGAGCCCGGTGGCCACCGCCGTCAGCATCATCACCGCGTCCACCGCGTGCTCGACCCGGGGCACGCCGTCGACCCGGCCGGCCATGGTCCGGCCGTTGTCCAGCAGGACCAGCACGGTCTGGTTGCGCTCGGCTCGGAACGTCCGCACGATCGGCCGCGCCGCCCGCGCGGTGGCCGCCCAGTCGACCCGGCGGAACTCGTCGTCGACCGTGTACTCCCGCAGCTGGTCGAACTCGGTACCGGCCCCCCGTCCCTGGGCCGAGCGCAGGCCCACCTCGAGGATGCGGGCCTTGCGGATCCGCAGCTCGGCCTCGTCCTTGGAGCGGAACGACGGGTAGACCCGCAGCACCCCCGGCACCGCCACGGGCGCCTGCCGGGCGGCCAGGCCGAGCGGCCCCGCCACCCGGACCGCGATGGTGGCCAGCACGAACCGCCCCCGACGGGCGGGCCGGATCGGGGTGGTGGCCACCATCGTCCCCCCGGCCGGCACCCGGGCCAGGGCCCGCCGGGTCTCGGCCCGCAGGGACGGCGCCAGGTCGTCGGCCAGGCCGACGCGCCGCGCCCGCCGGCCCGGATTGCGGACCGTCCACGTGATCTCGGCCTCGGCCCCCAGCGTGACCACCGGGGGCATGTCCCGCCGGATCGGCAGCGACCGGGGATCGGGCGCCGCCAGGCCGTCGACCACCGCCAGCACGAGCAGGCCGCCGTCCACCGCCAGCAGCGGCCACCAGGTCGAGCCCGGCACCGCCAGCACGACCAGCGAGGCGAGCGCGGCCACCGCCGCCAGCCGCCGGGTGGGCCACAGGCGCCACCACGTCGACCCGGCACCCGGGGTCCCCGACGCCCGGGACAGCGCGAGGCCGCCCACCACCAGGACGATGCCCACCACCGCCAGGAGCCGGAGCCGCGGGGGCAGCAACGCCGCCACGACCAGCCCGACCACGGCCCCGGCGGCGAGCGCGAGCACCCGGCGGCCCCCGCGCCGCTGCCGTCCGCCGGGGGGCGGGACCCCCGGGCCCGCCGGGATCACCGGGGCACCGGCACCGCGGCGAGGATGCCGTCGAGCACGCCGTCGACCGTCGTGCCCTCCAGCTCGAGCTCGGGCCGCAGCTGGAGCCGGTGGCGCACGCACGGCTTGAGCACGGCCTTGACCTCGTCGGGCGTCACGAACGCCCGCCCCGCCAGCCACGCCCACGCCTTGGCGGCGTGGAGCACCATCGCCGCCCCCCGGGGCGACACGCCGAGCGTCACCGACGGCGCCACCCGGGTGGCCCGGGCCAGGGCGACGATGTACGCCAGCACCGCGGGGTCGACCCGCACGTCCTGGATCTGGACCCGGGCGGCGGCGATGTCGGCGGCGTTGGCCACCGGCCGCATGCCGGCCGACGCGGTGTCGTGGGGGTCGAGGCCGGCGTCGTGGCGGGCCAGGACCTCCTGCTCCTGGCCGGCGGTCGGGTAGGTCACCGCCAGCTTGAACAGGAACCGGTCGAGCTGGGCCTCGGGCAGCGGGTAGGTGCCCTCGTACTCGATCGGGTTCTGGGTGGCCACCACCATGAACGGCTCGGGCAGCGGGTGGGCGCTGCCCTCCACGGTCACCTGGCGTTCCTCCATCGACTCCAGCAGCGCGGCCTGGGTCTTGGGCGGCGTCCGGTTGATCTCGTCGGCCAGCAGCACGTTGGTGAACACCGGCCCGGGGCGGAAGCGGAAGCGGTTGTCGCCACCCGCTCCGTCCAGGATGAGCTGGCCGGTCACGTCGGAGGGCATGAGGTCGGGCGTGAACTGGACCCGCTTCACGTCGAGGTCGACGGCCGCGGCCAGCGCCTTGACGATCAGCGTCTTGGCCACGCCGGGCACGCCCTCGAGCAGGACGTGGCCCCGGGCCAGCAGCGCCGCCACCAGCCCCGAGAGCGTGCCATCCTGGCCGACCACCACCTTGGCCACCTCGTCGCGCACGGCCAGGATGGCGACCCGGGGGTCGCGGGGCGGGGCGCTGCCGGGTGACGACCAGTCGGCCGGCTCGGCGTCAGACATGGGCGAGGACCTCCTCACGGATGCGATCGATCGTGTCGGCCAGGCCCAGCAGCCCGGCGTCGTCGGCGACGGGGGCGGCGCCGAGGGCCATGGCCAGCTGCCCCTCGTCGATGCCGGTGCGCTCGGCCGCCACCCGGGCCAGCACGTCGGGGGTGACGTCGGCCGGCAGGCCCAGGCGGTCGACGAGGAAGCGGTGCAGGTCGCCCCGCAGCAGCGCGGCGGCGTGCTGGGGCGACCGGGCCCGGTCGAGCAGCCCGCCGACCGCCGCCACCAGCTCGGACCCGGCCACCGCCACCGGCTGGGGCTCGCTCACCGGGCGGCCCAACCGGCGGGCCCGCACCAGGGCGTAGACCGCGAAGGCGATGCCCAGCTGGACCAGGGCCCGCTTGACCCCCGTCGGGACGAGGTCCACCAGCGTGCGGCCGCCGGCGGCCGCACCGGAACCGGCCAGCGGGCCCGGCTCCAGCACCACCAGGTCGGTGCTCTCCTGGGGGGCGACCAGCGCGGCCACCACCGGGGCGTTCTCGCCCTCGGCCAGGGCCACGTTGACGAACATCCCGGGCCCGCCCACCGCC
>DASXRH010000697.1:0-4072 GCA_036506715.1 Acidimicrobiales bacterium | reverse complement strand
CTTCTCGTGCAGCGGCTACTACCGCTACGACCACGGCTACCTGCCCGACTTCGCCGGGATGGACGACTTCGGGGGCACCATCGTCCACCCCCAGGCCTGGCCCGAGGACCTCGCCGTCGACGGCCGGCGCATCGTCGTCATCGGCAGCGGCGCCACCGCCGTCACGCTCGTCCCCGCGCTGGCCCGGACCGCGGCCCACGTGACGATGCTGCAGCGCTCGCCGTCGTACATCACGGCGCTGCCCGACCAGGACCCGCTGGCCAACCTGGCCCGCCGGCGGCTGCCCGCCCGCTGGTCGGGGCCGGCCATCCGCTGGTACAAGGCGATCACCACCCAGGCGTTCTACCGGCTCAGCCGCAGCCGCCCCGAGATGATCAAGCGCCTGCTGCGCCGGGGCGTCGTGCGCCAGCTGCCCGCCGGCTACGACGTCGACACCCACTTCACGCCCACCTACGACCCCTGGGACCAGCGCCTGTGCCTGGTGCCCAACGGCGACCTCTTCCGGGCCATCAGCGCCGGCACCGCGTCGGTGGTCACCGACCGCATCGACCGGTTCACGGCCACCGGGCTGCGGCTCGCGTCGGGCGACGAGCTGGCCGCCGACGTCATCGTGACCGCCACCGGCCTCGAGCTGCTGTTCCTCGGCGGCATCGAGCTGCGGGTCGACGGCACGCCCGTGGACGTCCCCACCACGCTCGCCTACAAGGGGATGATGCTGGAGGGCGTGCCCAACCTGGCCATGGCCGTCGGCTACACCAACGCGTCCTGGACGCTGAAGTGCGACCTGACCTGCCAGTACGTGACCCGGCTGCTGAACCACCTGCGGGCAGGGCGCCTGCGCCAGTGCACCCCGGTCAACGCCGGCCCGGCCGTCATCCCCTCGCCGCTGCTGGGCCTGACGTCCGGCTACGTGCAGCGGTCGCAGCACATGTTCCCGCGCCAGGGCAACCGCTTCCCGTGGCAGGTCCATCAGAGCTACCTGCGCGACTACCGGGTGCTGCGCCTGCGGGGCATCGAGGACGACGCCATGCGGTTCACCAACCCGGCTCCCGAGACGTCACCGCCGGTGCCGGTGGGCACGCCGTAGCGTCACGGACGGAGTACCCCGGGGCGGCTCAGGCGACGAAGTCGGCGATCAACGCGGCCAGCTCGACCGGGGTGTCGCCCTGGACGCTGTGGCCGGCGCCGGCCACGTGCTCGACCCGGGCCCCCGGCTGGCGGCGCAGTAGCTCGGCCTCGTCGGCGTCGGACACCACCGACTGGGGCAGCATCCCCCGCACCAGCATCAGCGGCACACCCAGATCCGACACGACCTCCCACAGCGACGCGAAGAACGGGGTGCCCGCACCCGCCGCGCCGTCGCCGACGGAGGTCCCCAGCCGGTGGCGCGCGTAGCGCCACACCCAGGTGCCGTCGTCGCGCTGGAGGGCGTTGTGGAGGATGCCGCGGCGCAGCGACGACTCGCTGCGGGTGGGGTTGAAGGCGATGGTGCGGGCCAGCAGCTCGTCGAAGCTGTCGAAGCTCTCGGGCCCGTTGACGAAGGCGATGATCGCCCCCGACCTCTGCTCGTCGACGCCGGGGGTGATGTCGACCAGCACCAGCCGGCGCACCAGCTCGGGGGCGTGGGCGGCCAGGGCCAGGGCGGTGACGCCGCCGAGCGACATGCCGACGACCGCCCGCGCCTCGGGGGCCAGCGCCCGGACGACCACGGCCACGTCCCACGCGTTGGCGGCCGGGTCGAGGGCGCCGTCGTGGCCGCCGTCGGAGTGGCCGTGTCCCGGCAGGTCGACGGCCACCAGCGGGCGGTCGAGGGCGAGGGCCACCGTGTCCCAGGTGTGGGCGTTCTGGGCACCGCCGTGGAGCAGCACGAGCTCGGGTGGGCCGTCCCCCCACACCAGGGTGGACAGGTGCCGGCCGGGCTCGACCTCGACCTCCTCCCGGCGGACCGTCGGCGGCCCGTCCCAGGGCAGACCGAACTCCTCGGCGTTCTCGTGGAACATGGAGAACTCGTCGTAGGGGACCCGCTCGACCGGTGCCATGGGCGCCAGCATCGCACCCGGCGGGGTGGCCCGCGGTCCCGCTCGGGTGTCCCAGGGTGCCCCTACGATGGGGGGAGCGATGCCACCTCCCGACCTCCTCGACGGGCTCAACCCCGTCCAGCGCGACGCCGTGATCCATGCCGACGGGCCCCTCCTCGTGGTGGCGGGGGCCGGGTCGGGCAAGACGCGCGTGCTCACCCACCGCATCGCCCACCTCATCCGCGAGGGTGTGAGCCCGTTCGAGATCCTGGCCATCACGTTCACCAACAAGGCCGCGGACGAGATGAAGTCGCGGGTGGCCGCCCTGGTGGGGCCGGTGGCCGAGAAGATGTGGGTCTCGACTTTCCACTCGGCCTGCGTGCGCATCCTGCGCCGCAACGCCGACCAGCTCGGCTTCCCCCGCCAGTTCACGATCTACGACCAGGCCGACGCCGTCCGGCTCACCGGCTACGTCATCCGCGACCTGGGGCTCGACACCAAGCGGTTCCCGCCCCGGTCGATCCACGCCACCATCAGCGCCGCCAAGAACGACGGCATCGACGTCGGGGCGTACGCCGCCGGGGCCGGCAACCTGTTCGAGCGCAAGATCGCCGACGTGTTCCGCGAATACCAGGACCGCCTGCTGCGGGCGGGGTCGATGGACTTCGACGACCTGCTGGGCAACGCGCTGCGGCTGCTGCGCGAGCACCCGGCGGTCCTGCAGCACTACCAGCGCCGGTTCCGCCACATCCTGGTCGACGAGTACCAGGACACCAACCGGGTCCAGAACGAGCTCGTGCTGCTGCTGGCGGCCGACCACCGCAACGTGTGCGTGGTGGGCGACCAGGACCAGTCGATCTACGCCTTCCGGGGCGCCGACATGCGCAACATCGTCGAGTTCGAGGACGCCTTCCCCGACACGACGGTGGTCCTGCTCGAGCAGAACTACCGGTCGACCCAGACGATCCTCGACGCCGCCAACGCCGTCATCGCCAACAACGTCAGCCGCAAGCCCAAGGAGCTGTGGACCGACCACGGTGCCGGCGACCCCATCGTCCGCTACCACGCCGACGACGAGGTCGACGAGGCCGGGTGGGTCACCCGCGAGATCGCCCGCCTCCACGACACCGGCGAGGTCGAGGGCGTCGGCGGCGAGCAGCTGCGATGGGGCGACGTCGCCGTCTTCTACCGCACCAACGCCCAGAGCCGGGTGCTGGAAGAGCAGCTCATGCGGGCCGACATCCCCTACAAGGTGGTGGGGGGTACCCGGTTCTACGACCGCAAGGAGGTCAAGGACGCCATCGCCTACCTGCGGGCCGTGGTCAACCCCGTCGACGAGGTGTCGCTCAAGCGGGTGATCAACGAGCCCAAGCGGGGGGTGGGCGACACGTCGATCGGCAAGGTCGACGCCTACGCCACCGCTCACGGGCTGCCGTTCGTCGAGGCGCTGCGCCGGGCCGAGGACGCCGGGGTCACCGGCAAGGCGATCCGGGGCATCGAGACGTTCCTCGACCTTCTCGACGACGTGGCCGACCTGGCCATGGGCAGCCCGGGGCCGCTGCTCCAGCAGCTGCTCGAACGGTCGGGCTACCTCGACCAGCTCGAGTCCGAGCGCACCATCGAGGCCGAGGGCCGGCTGGAGAACCTGGCCGAGCTGGTGGGCGCGGCAGGCGAGGTCGAAACGGTGGCCGAGTTCCTCGAGCAGATCAGCCTGGTCAGCGACGTCGACTCGCTCGACGACGACACCACCTCGGTGGTGCTCATGACGCTGCACTCGGCCAAGGGGCTCGAGTTCCCCGTGGTGTTCCTCATCGGGCTGGAGGACGGGGTGTTCCCCCACCTGCGGTCGCTGACCGAGCCCGACCAGCTCGAGGAGGAGCGCCGCCTCGCGTACGTGGGCATCACCCGGGCCCGGCGCCGGCTGTACCTCACCCACGCCTGGAGCCGCACGCTGTTCGGGGGCACGCAGTACAACCCGCCCAGCCGGTTCCTCGACGAGATCCCGGCCGCGCTCGTGCGCGACGTCGACGGCCACCGCCGGGCCAGCCGGGGCG
>DASXRH010000696.1:0-6909 GCA_036506715.1 Acidimicrobiales bacterium | reverse complement strand
GTAGGCCTCGGTCATGCCGAACACGAAATCGCCCGTGGCCGTGTTGACCTGCCCCCCGCCCAGCGACGACACGTACACGCCGTGGTCGGTGCCGGCCACGATGTCGGCCGGGTCGTCCTGGCCGCCGAGCAGGTAGGTGTTGGTCATCCGCACCATCGGCAGGTGCTGGTAGCTCTGGCGCCGGCCGTTGCCCGACCGGGCCCGGCCGTCCTTGCGGGACCGGAGCATGTCCCACATGTAGTCGGTGAGCACCCCGTCCTCGATGAGTACGTTGCGTTGGGCCGGCGTGCCCTCGTCGTCGACGGCGAAGCAGCCCCACTCCTCGCCCATGGTGCCGTCGTCGACCAGGGTGACCAGCGGCGACGCCACCTGCTGGCCGAGCTTGCCCCGGAACACCGAGGCGCCTTTGTCGACCAGGTCCTTCTCGAGCCCGTGGCCGCAGGCCTCGTGGAACAGCACGCCGCCGCCCCCGGGGCCGATGACCACCGGCAGCGTGCCCGACGGCGCCGGGCGGGCGGCCAGCTTGCGCAGCGCCCGGCGGGCGGCGGTGCGGGCGATGTCCTCGACCTCATAGCGGTCGAACAGCTCGAACCCGATGGTGCGGCCCACCGACTCGTAGCCGGTCTGCATGCCGGTGTCGCCCGACGCCACGGCCGACACGACGAACAGCGTGCGCACCTGGTCGTCGCCGGTGATCAGGCCCTCGCTGTTGGCCACCAGGATCTGGCGCCGCGAGTCGCCGTAGCGGGCCCGCACCTGGCGGATCGAGCCGCCCTCGCCCCGGGCGGCCTCGTCGGCCCGGCGCAGCAGGTCGACCTTCGACCCCTTGGGCACCGACTCGGGCAGGACGGCCACGTCGTTGGGCCGGGGGGCGTCGCGGCGGGACAGCGCCACCTCCTTGACCCCGCCCCCGCCGGAGCGGGCGGCGGCCGCCGCGGCATCGGCCGCGGTGCGCAACCCGGCCTCGGACAGGTCGGCGGTGTGGGCGAACCCGGTCGTCTCGCCGACCACCACCCGGATGCCGGCGCCCCGGTCGCGGCCGGACGACAGCTCCTCGACCCGACCGTCGTCGAGCATGGCGGCGGAGGACCGCTTGTCCTCCACGAAGACCTCGGCGAAGTCACCGCCGGTGCGGAGGGCGGTGGCGAGGGTGCGCTGGATCACGGCGTCGTCGAGCACGGGCGACCTTTCGCGGTGGTGGAGTTCGCCGCCCGGCCGTTTCGGCGCCGGTGACGTGGCTGCGTACTGTACCCGGGTGCCCCTCCAACCCGGCCTGGCAGCCAGCGTGGCCCTCGACGTCTCCGATGCCGACACCGCGCTCGCCCTCCACTCGGGCGAGGTGGCGGTGCTGGGCACCCCGCGCCTGGTCGCACTGTGCGAGGAGGCCTCGCTGCGGGCGGTCGACGGCCAGGTGCCCGAGGATCACACCACGGTCGGGATGCGGGTCCAGCTCGACCACCTGGCCCCCACCGCGGTGGGCTGCCGGGTCACGGCCGAGGCCCGCCTCGACAAGATCGAGGGGAGGCGGCTGACGTTCTCGGTGTCGGCGGCGGACGACCGGGGGCTGATCGCGGCCGGCAAGGTCACCCGGGTGGTGGTCGAGGTCGGCAAGTTCATGGACAAGTGCAGCTGAGCGGGCCCGACCCCCTCCCCCCGGTGGCGGCCGCCGCCGTCGTGCCCCTGCGGGACGGCCCCGGTGGCGGGCTCGAGGTCCTCATGGGCCGGCGGGCCGACTCGATGACCTACGGCGGCCAGTGGACCTTCCCCGGGGGCCGGGTCGACGAGCGCGACGCCGACCCCGGCGCCCCCGGCGACGAGCTGGCCGCCGCCCGCCGGGCCGCCGTCCGGGAGGCGGCCGAGGAGGTCGGCCTGGCGTTCCCGCCCAGCGCCCTCGTGCCCTTCAACCACTGGACCGGCGGGTCGGGCACCGGCCGACGGCGGCTGTTCGCCGCCTGGTACTTCCTGGCCCGGGCGCCCGAGGGCGCGGTGGTCCTCGACGGCCGGGAGACCCTCGACCACCGCTGGATCACCCCCGCCGACGCCCTGGCCGCCCGGGACCGGGGTGAGCTGTCGGTGGTGGCGCCGGTGTGGATGACCCTGCACGCCCTGGTCGGCGCCGGCTCGGTGGCGGGCGCGCTGGCGCTGGCCGGGGCCGACGGCCGCGAGCCGGTGCGCTACGCGTCCCGCCTGGTCGAGGCGGCCGACGCCCGGGTGGTGCTGTGGGCCGGCGACGCCGGCTACGACACCGGCGACCCCGACGCCCCCGGCCCCCGCCATCGCCTGGTCATGGCCGACGGCGCCGGCTGGCGCTACGAGCAGCGCGGCTGACCGAGCTTGCGGTGACGGTCGCGCCCCGGTCCGCCAGGGCGTCCCACCTGGTCGAGGTCGCCGGCGCCGCGGGTGGTGCGGTGGTCCATCGCCTGGTCATGACCGCCGGCGCCGCCTGGCGCTACGTGCGGCGCGGCGGACCGAGCCGGGTCAGCCGGCCGGGTTGACCACGTCGCCGGGATCGGGCACCTCCACGTGCACCTCGGTGCCGATGTCGTAGAGCTCGTACGTCGTCGTGATGCCGGTGGCGGCGCCGAGGTCGCTGAGCGCGTCGTCGAGGGAGACCCGCAGGCGGCGCACGATGCCCGTGGCATCGACCCACACGTCGATGGGCAGCACGTCGACGCCCGCCGCCTGCAGCCGGGCCTCGAACGAGCCCGGCGACGGCCCGCTGGCGCCGTCGGGCGTGGGGCCGCCCAGCGCCAGGCTCGCCCGCAGGTGGGTCGTGGCCACGCCCCGCACCGGCTCGGGGCCGACCTCGGCGATCTCGACGACCTCGCGCTCGAGCAGGTCGAGCGGGCCCACCGGGTCGAGCACCAGCGCCAGCGCGTCGTTGTCGGTGACGCCCTGGGCCATGACCGTCATCAGCGGCACCATGGCCCAGTCGGTCGGGGCCCGGCCGAGCGACTCGGCCATGGGCCCCAGCTGCGAGTAGACGACGTCACCGTCGACCACCACCCGGGTGGGCCGGGTCCAGTCGCCGCCGAGGTGGCGCCCGGACTCCTCCAGCGCGGCGGCCGCCGCCGTCATGTCGGACTCGGCCTGGGCCCGGGCGCCCCCCAGGGTGAAGGCGCCCCGGTGCACCAGCGTGAACGGCTCGTCGGGGCCGTTGACCCGGGTGGTCAGCTCGATGCGGGCCTGCTCGACGGCCCGGCTCTCGGTGAGCGCCGCCAGCAGCGTGGCGGGCCCCGGCGGGCTGGCGGTCGCCGGTGACGGATCGCCCGATCCGGGCTCGTGCGGCGGATCGGACGCGCTGGATGCCATGGTCAGCATGATGCTCACCCCGGCGACGGCCGCGCACAGATGTGCGAACTGCCAGGACCTTCGGCGCACGGGCGCCCCTCCTCGTCCACGCCGCCCCGCGCGGGGACGGCACCGACCGGTGACGAGGTGGGGAGGGGGCCCGCCCGCCGTGCGGGCCGGGCTCGCCGGAAGCCGGAGCCGGGGTGCCCCACCGAGCACCCGCGCGACCGGCAGACTAGCCCCGGGGAACGCCCCGGGAACGCGCGGGACACCGGGCAGCCCGGTCATAGACTGGACGACGGTTCGGTGAGCGGTTCGACCGGTGGCGGCTACCGCTCCCGCGAAGACGAGACGGAGGTGAGGGTGGAACGGAGACAGGCGGTGACGCTGGGCCTGCGGCTGGTGGTCAGTGCCCTCATGCTCGCCGTCCTGATCGCCAAGGTGCCCTCGTTCAGCGTCTCCGACCTGGTGCCCGAGTGGTCGGTGGGCACCGCCGTGTGGCTGGGCCTGGCCGCGCTGCTGACCCTGGCGGGCATCATCCTGTCGGCCGTGCGCTGGCAGAAGGTCCTCGACGCCCTCGACATCCGGGCCCGGCTCCCCCGCCTCATGTCCCACTACATGGCCGGCCAGTTCGTCTCCAACGTGCTGCCCACCACCATCGGCGGCGACGTCCTGCGGGTCAGCCGGCTGTCCCGCGACACCGGCGAATCGCCGGGCACGTTCGCCTCGGTGGTGCTCGAGCGGTTGACCGGCTGGCTGGTGCTGCCGGTGATCACCATCGTCGGCTTCGCCGTGAACCCCGGGCTCCGCCACCTCGGCACCGCCACCCGGGTCGCCCTCACGCTGGCCGGGGCCACGCTCGTGCTGTTGGTGGCCGTCCTGGCGGCCGCGGGCAGCAGCCGGCTCGGCGGCCGCTTCGCCACCAGCGGGGGCTGGCGCCGGTTCGTCGGCGCCGTCCACCTGGGGGTCGAGCGGCTGCGGTCCGACCCGGGCGCCGCGGCCAACGTGCTGGTGGCCGGGTTCGCCTACCAGCTGGCGCTGGTGCTGGCGGCCGTGGCCGCCGCCCAGGCGCTCGGCCTGCGGCCGGCCGGCCTCACCGCCCTGCTCGCCTTCTTCCCGGCGGTGCTCATCGCCCAGGTGCTGCCGATCTCCATGTCGGGCCTGGGCGTGCGGGAGGGGGCGTTCGTGCTGTTCCTCGGTCCGCTCGGCGTGGCCCACGAACAGGCCATCGCCCTCGGGTTGCTGCTCTACCTGCTCAACCTGGCCGTCAGCCTGCTCGGCGCCCCCGCCTTCGCCACGGGCGGTCGCCGTCACCAGGCCGCCCCGCCCGTCGACGCCTCGCCGCCCGTCGCCGTATGACAACCGTCGCCGCCGACGTCGCCGGCGAGGGCCCCGACGAGCCCCAGCGGCCCGACGAGTCCTCGCCTGGCACCGAGGGCCCCCGCACCAAGCTGCGCTGGTGGCGGGAGGTCGGCTACATCGTGCTGGTCTACGTCGCCTACTCGGCGGTGCGGAACCAGTTCGGCTCGGGGGCGGGGGCCGCGGTCGACGCCGACCCGGCGTTCCACCACGCCGAGGCCGTCATCCACGTCGAGCGCACGCTCCACCTCTACTTCGAGCAGCGCCTCCAGCACTGGTACCTGGGGCTGCCCGGGCACGGCCTGATCCGGCTGTGGAACGTCTACTACGGCATCTTCCACTTCGTGGTGGCCGCGTTCGCCCTCGTCTTCCTGTACCGCAAGGCCCCGCTGCGCTACCGCCTGTGGCGCAACACGCTGGCCTTCACCACCCTGCTGGCGCTGGTGGGCTTCGCCACGTTCTCGCTGATGCCGCCCCGCCTGCTCGACGACCCCGGGATCTACGGGGGCTGCCGCGTCTACACCGACCAGCCGGCGCAGAACCTGCCCGACAAGGCCGGCGAGCCGCCGTGCGACCGTTACGGCTACGTCGACACCGTGGCCGTGTACGGCGGCTGGGCGTCGTTCGGCAGCGACGAGTTGAAGGCCGTGTCCAACCAGTACGCCGCGATGCCCAGCATGCACATCGGCTGGTCGACGTGGTGCGCGCTGGTGCTGGCGCCGCTCATCCGGCGGCGCTGGCTGCGGGCGCTGGCCATCGCGTACCCGCTGTTCACGCTGTTCGACATCATGGTCACCGGCAACCACTACTGGATCGACGGCCTCGGCGGGCTCGCCACGCTGGCCGCCGGGTTCCTGGTGGCGGTGGTCCTCACCCGCTGGTGGGAGTCGCGCCGGGGGACCGTCGCCGTCAGCGAGCCGGTGGGGGCGGTGGCGTAGTGCCCCAGTAGACGGGCACCCCGTGGTACTCGGCGGTGCCCAGGACCGCCTCGTCGCCGCCCGGCCACCAGGTGAGGCGGATGTCGGCCACCGGGCCGGCCGGCTCGAACCGCAGCCACGCCAGCGGGGCCGCCGGCGACGACGCCGACCCCCGGCGGTGGAGGGCCGCCCGCATGCGGTCGCGGGACTCGGGCGTCACGTACTGCCACACGATCGAGTGGAACACGACCGTGGCGACGCCCCGGGCCGGGGCGGCCAGCCGGTCCTCGAGCCAGCGGCCGAGGTCCCCGTGGTCGACCGTGGCCGGCACCTCCCGGGACACGGCGATGGCGGCGTCGAGGCGGGCCAGGCGGCCCACCTGGTCGGGCCAGACGAAGCCCCGCAGCGTGCGCGCGCCGGCCGGGGTGGTGGGGTCGAGGGGGTTGCGGTCGCAGCCCGCCCGCTCGACCACCTCGATGCCGCCGTCGAGCACCGGCAGCGCCGCCCCGGCGGCGGCGCCGTCGAGCGTGCGCCACTCGCCGGTGAAGCGCACCGGGCTGTCGGGGTCGCCGAAGGTCGACTCGCCGGTGTCGTACCAGAACCGGTCCCAGCGCAGGTTGAGGCCGGCGCTGGTGCCCACCTCCAGCACCCGCAGCGGCAGCCCGCTGCGGGCGGCCACCGCCGCGTAGCCGCCGACCAGCGCCGCCGATCGGCCGACCTCGTTGGTCTGGACCCCGGCGGCCAGGCCCTCGTCGACCTCGGCCCGGTGATCGGCCACGGTGGCGAGGAAGTCGTCCACGAGGCCGGGACCGGGCGTGCCCCCGGCCGAGGGGTAGTGGGCGGCCAGGGCCGGCGCCCGGCCGTCGAGCACGATGCGGTGGACGGCGCCGAGGAACCGCAGCGGCAGCGCCGAGTTCCACGAGTCGCCGGCGTGGGGCCCGAGCACGGCGGCGCATACGCCCCCGGCGGCCACGTCGGCGGCGATGCCGGCGAGCAGGTCGGCGTAGAGCGCCGAGCCCAGCCGTGCGCACCCGGTGCGCTGGAGGTCGAGGGTCTCGGCGAGCGGCAGCACGCGGGGGCTGGTCACCACCCTCTCCTAGCAGTTCGGCGGCGGGGCGGGCGGCGCGATGGGTGGGCCGCATGGGCGGCCCGCCACGTTGGGCGGTAGCGTTGGTCGCTGCTCGGGGCTGAGCCCCTGCACGTCCACCCACCGTCGCCGGAGCGGCCTGCATGCTCCTCGAGTCGATTGACAACCCCGCCGACCTGCGGAGTCTCACCTACGACCAGCTCGGCGTGCTGGCCGAGGAGATACGGGACCACATCGTCACGGCCGTCTCGGCCA
>DASXRH010000695.1:0-13995 GCA_036506715.1 Acidimicrobiales bacterium | reverse complement strand
CGGGCGGTGAGGATGTTGGAGTTGTCGCCGTTGGTGACGGCGGCGAGGGCCACGGCGTTGCGGACCCCGGCCTCCTCGAGCCGGTCGCGGTCGAACCCGACGCCCGCCACCTGCTGGCCGGCGAAGCCCTCGTGCAGCCGGCGGAACGCGGTGGGGTCCTTGTCCACCACGGCGACCGAGTGGCCCTTGTCCTCGATGATGCGGGCGAGCCCCGAGCCGACGCGGCCGCAGCCCACGATGACCACGTGCATGAGCGGCGACGCTACAGCACGGACCCGATCCGCCCGAACTCCCGGGGACCCCGCGTCAGCTGGCGTTCAGCAGGGTCTTGACACCACCCTGGATGCGTAAGGCATGCTTACCGGGCTATGCACAGAGTAGTTCCCGATGTCGAGCAGGGTCCCACGAGCCGGGCCGGCGCGCCCGGCGCCGGGAGGCGGCGGTGATCGTCTGCCACTGCCGGGTCGTGAGCGACCGGCGCATCCGGGCCGAGGCCGAGCGCGGGGCCCTCACCGTCGACGAGGTCGCCGCCCGCTGCGGGGCAGGCGCATGCTGCGGGTCGTGCCGACCTACGATCGGCACGCTGCTGTCCACGGTGGAGTTGGCACCAGAGCAGGTGGAGCCGGCCGCCTGACCCCACCCTCCGGGGTGCGGGCGCCGCTCCGAACGGCCACGCCGGAGGTCCGATATGCAAGGCCGCCCAGAGATCATCGAGCTGCTCAACGAGGTGCTGACCGCTGAGCTCACGGCCGTCAACCAGTACTTCGGGCACGCCAGGATGCAGAAGAACTGGGGCTACGGCCGCCTCGCCGACCACACGTACCACGAGTCGGTCGACGAGATGAAGCACGCCGACGACCTCATCGAGCGCATCCTCTACCTCGAGGGCATGCCCAACCTCCAGCGGCTCGGGTCGGTGCACCTCGGCGAGGACCCGGTCGAGCAGCTCCGCCTCGACCTCGAGACCGAGCGGGAGGCCGTCGAGCGGTTCAACCGGGGCATCGCCCTCAGCATCGAGCTGGGCGACAACGGCACCCGCGAACTGCTGGCCGGCATGCTCACCTCCGAGGAGGAGCACGTCGACTGGCTGGAGACCCAGCTCATGCTGATCGACAGCCTCGGAGCCCAGCTCTACCTCAGCGAGCAGCTCCACGACTGAGCCGCCCGCCGGCGGCTACCAGCCCCGGGGCGAGGGCGGGTCGGCCGCCGGGCCCGGCGGGTGGTCCCGCACGGGGGCGCCGGCCGCCGCCCCGTCCCTCTGGGCGGCCAGCAGATCGCGGATCTCGGCCAGCAGCACGGCCTCGTCGGACATCTCGTCCTCGGTCACCGGCTCCTCGCCCCGGCGCCGGCGCTCGTTGAGCAGATTGATGGGCTTGACGATGAAGAAGAACACGACCGCCGCCACCGACAGGAAGTAGATGAACGCGTTGATCACGATGCCGTAGCGGAAGGGGCTGTCGTTGATCGTGAACGTCATCTCCCGGAAGTCCTTGCCCCCGATCATGCCGATGAGCGGCGTGATGAGGCCCTCGACCACCGACGCGACGACGGCGGTGAACGCGGCCCCGATGATGACCGCCACCGCCAGCTCGACCACGTTGCCGCGGGAGATGAACTCCTTGAACTCCTTCAGGACACCCGGCACTGGGTCGCCTCCGCATGGTCGGTGGGGTCCACCCGAACGCGTACCGTACCGAACCCAGGCGCACCCGCAGGAGGGTCAATGCAGATCGCCATCACCGGCGCCAGCGGACTGATCGGCTCGGCGCTCCGTGACGCCCTCCGGGCCGACGGCCACACCGTCCGCCCCCTGGTGCGCAGCCCCTCCGACGATCCCGACGCCGTCGGCTGGGACCCGGCGGCCGGCACCGTCGACGCCGCCCGGCTGGAGGGCCTCGACGCCGTCGTCCACCTGGCCGGGGCGGGCATCGGCGACAAGCGCTGGTCAGAGGGCCGCAAGCGCGAGATCCGGGACAGCCGCACCACCGGCACCGGCCTGCTGGCCCGCACGCTGGCCGGGCTGGAGCGCCCGCCCGCCGTGCTGGTGTCGGGGTCGGCCATCGGGTTCTACGGCGACCGGGGCGACGAGGTGGTCACCGAGCTGAGCGCCCCCGGCGACGATTTCCTGGCCCAGGTGGTCACCGCCTGGGAGGCGGCCACCCGCCCGGCCGACGACGCCGGCATCCGGACCGTGTGCGTCCGCACCGGCATCGTGCTGGCCGGCTCGGGGGGCGTGCTGCCCCGGCTGGCGCTGCCGTTCCGGCTGTTCGTGGGCGGGCGGCTGGGGTCGGGGCGCCAGTGGGTCAGCTGGGTGACGCTCGCCGACGAGGTGGGCGCGATCCGCTTCCTCATCGACCGCGACGACATCCGGGGGCCGGTCAACGCGGTGGCCCCCGAGCCGGTCACCAACGCCGAGCTGGCCACCGCGCTCGGCGCGGTCCTCCACCGGCCGGCCGCCGTGCCGGTGCCGGCGTTCGGGCCCCGGCTGCTGCTGGGGCGGGAGATGGCCGACGAGCTGCTGTTCGCCAGCCAGCGGGTGCGACCGGCCGTGCTGGTCGACGCCGGCTACCCGTTCGCCCACACCGAGGTGACCGGGGCGCTGACGGCCGCGCTGGGGGCCGGCTGATGGCCGAGGCCCGCGCCGGGGTGGCGGCGTTCGACTTCGACGGGACGCTCTCCCGGCGGGACACGCTGATCCCCTTCCTGCGCTGCGCCCGGGGCACGGCCCGGGTGCTGGCGGCCGCCGGCCGGGCCGCGCTGCGCGCCCGCGACCGCGACCGGCTCAAGGTGGCCACCGTGGGCCGGCTGTTCCGGGGATGGCCGGCCCGCCGGCTCGACGAGCTGGGGCGGGCCTACGTGCCCACCCTGGTCGACCAGCTGCGACCCGAGATGGTCGAGCGGCTGGACTGGCACCGCACCGAGGGCCACGCCATCGTGATCGTGTCGGCGTCGCTCGGCGCGTACCTCCGGCCCCTCGCCGAGCACCTCGCCCTCGACGCCGCCCTGGCGGTCGAGCTGGTGGCCGACGCCGAGGGGATCCTCACCGGCGAGGTCGTGGGCCAGCTCAACACCCGCGGGCCCGAGAAGGTGGCCCGGCTCCGGGCCTGGGCCGACCAGCGCTACGGTCCCGCCGGCGAGCTCGAGCTGTGGGCCTACGGCGACTCGGCCGGCGACGAGGCCCTCCTGGCCGCCGCCGACCACCCCACCTGGGTCGGCCACCGGGCCGACCGCCACCCCTGACGGCGGGAGGTCAGGCGAACTGGCGGCGGGTGGTGGGGCGCCGGCGGCGGCTGAGGGCCAGCGCGGCCGGGACGCCGCCGAGGGCGGCCAGGCCGAGGGACACCCGGGCGATGATCGACGTCGTGCCCGGGTCGCTGTCGCCCATCGTCGGGCCGGCGTCGTCCTCGGCGGACGAGCCGCCGCCGGTGGCGGACCTGGCGGGGACCGGGTCGGTCACCCCGGTGGCCGCAGCGGCCTGGTCGAACAACGTGGCGGCATCGGCCGGCACGGCGCCGGTGGCCAGCGCGTCGGTCGACGGCATGGCCGGGAGCGCGCCCGTCCGCCGCGACGAGCGGCCGACCGTGGCACCACCGCCCGGGGCCGGGGCCGGCGAGCCGGTGCCCGGGTCGCCGCCGGACGGCGGCGGGAACGCGGCGCCGCCCTGGCCGCCGCCGCCTGCCCCGCCCGGGGCGGCAGGGGTCACCGTGACCTGGGTCTGCAGCACCAGCGGTCGCAGGTTGGCGCCGATGCACACGCCCACCACCGAGTGGCGGCCGGGGGTGGTGAACGACGGCACGGTGATCGTCGTCTGCGCCACGCCGTCGCGCCCGGCCGTCGACGCCCCCAGCAGCAGCAGGTCGAGCCCGAACAGGGCGAGCGTGCCCCGCTTGCAGGTCTGCATGGTGACGGTGACGGTCTGGCCGGGGGCGGGGGTGAGGTCGTCGACCGTGATCGTGTTCACCGGCGGCGGGTAGGTCTGCGCCCACGCCGGTGACGCCGCCGCCAGGCACATGCCCGCCACGAGGCCCGCGACGGCCACGACACGCTTCCCCATCGTTTCTCCCTGTGGCGCCGTTCCCCGGCGAGGCGCTCCGCGGCACCCTTCCCCCGGGTGCGCGGCCCGGGTCTACCACACGGCACGACGCGCCGGTCGTGTCAACAACTCAGGGGCGTGCGGCCGACACCGTCAGTGTGAGCGCCCGGTCGAGGGGCTGGGACCAACGTGCGGTGCGATCCTCGACCGTGCCCCCGTGCGAGGCCGCGATCGGCCCCTTGCCGGCCACCGTGACGTTGACCGCCACCTGGTCGGGCGAGGCGAAGGGCTGAGCGGGGATGTCGAGCCGGTAGGTGTGGCTGCGCTCGAGGGTGCCGCTGAGGTCGAGCTCGATGTCAGCGGTCCCGCCTGGTGGGATGTCGACGAACGTCGAGTAGACGTGCCGGTCGAGCTCGGTCTCGCTCTGCATCGACGCCGGCTGCCCGCCCATCCGGGCGGCGTCGAGGTCGAACAGGCTGTAGACCGACACGAAGGACCGGTTGGAGCCGACCGGCAGGCCCACGGCGTTGCCGATGACGTAGGTGGGCAGGCCCGACGTGGGCGTGTCGTTCTTCAGGGTGACGTGGAGCGTGCCGGTGACCTTGCCGGTCTCGGGGTCCCAGGTGATGTCGTAGCTCTCGGACCGGTGGAGGAACAGGTCGGCCTTGTTGGCGGCGGCGTTGGCGGTGGTGAGCGTGATCGTGTCGTTGGCCAAGTCGTCGCGGGGGGTGGGGATCTGGCCGTTGATCCCGGCCACGAACAGCGGCAGCGCCGTGGTCACATCGGTGGTGGTGAACTGGATGTGGCCGCCGTCGACGATCGGGTCGAGCTGGTCGCCGAGAGCCCGGGGGCCGGGCAGGTCGGCCGACGTCAGCCGGTCGAAGGTGGTGCGGGCCACCTGTTCGAGCACGTCGATGCGCTGGGTGTTGCGGTTGTCGAACAGGCTGTACTGGTCGGACAGCAGGTACTGGGCGGCGTTGGCGTTCGTCAGCGGCTGGTCGAGCCCCTCGACCTGGACCGGGCCGGTGTAGCGCATGAGGGCGGCCAGGCCCTGCGGGTCGACCGCCATCACCCCGTTGAGCGGGGCGCCGCCCGACTGGGGGTAGAGGTCGGCGACCACCTTGGCCACCGACGGAAAGTCGGGCGACATCGTGACGTTGCGCCAGGTGGCGGCGACATCGAAGCGCGAGTAGCGGGCCACGTAGTCGGGCGGGCCGGCCAGCGTGCGCTGGTCGCCGGGAACGCCCCCCTGCTCGAGTTCGGAGATGCGGCCGAACCGGGTCATATCCAGTTTGCCGTCGGTGACGGTCAGCTCGGCGAAGTTGCCAGGGAACCCGACCCGGCCCCGGGCCTCGACCGGTGTGGTGAACAGGACCAGGTAGCGCTGGGGCCCGTCGGCCCCCAGCAGCGTGGGCCCGACCGCGACGGCGTTGATGGCCATGTCGGCGTCGGGCAGAACGTCGTCGATCTGGTCGTCGAGGCGGTGGATGCGGTTGGCGATCGGCGTGAGGAGCCAGGGCGAGTCGATGTCGTCCACCGACGTCTGCATGCGCTCGAGTGCGGACTTCACGTTCTCGAGCGGCTTGCGCATGTTGGCCACGGCCTGGGGGTCGAGCCGACCGCCGACGAAACGCAGCGAGTCGACGTCGGCGTTGGAGGCGGCCTGGGAGGTCACGTCGGCCACCTCGCCGGCCTGCGCGGCCAGCTCGCCGACGGCGGCGATGTTGGGGCCGACGATGGGCAGGGTGCGGGCCGGCGCCACGAACCAGCTCGACAGCGTGCTGTCGGCCGCCGTGAGCTGGCGGGCGGCCTGGCCCAGCTCGGCGGCCGCGGTGTCGTCGTCGGCGTCGCGGGCGGCGGCCAGGCCGCCGTCGATGGCCTTGCCACCGTCGATGAGGTTGCCCTGCACGGACACGACGCCGAGGGCGGCGCCGACCAGCATCAGGCCGATGAGGCCCCCGGCCACCAGCGCCACCCGCCGGGCCCGTGACTGGACGCGGCGGCCCGCATGGGCATAGCCGGTCACCAGCACCGGCGTGGCCGCCGCCACCATGACCAGGGCGGTCAGCCCGTGGAAGCCGATCGGCTCGGCCCGCAGCAGGGCGATGGTGCCGAGGGCGACCACGGCCGCGCCCCGGGCCCTGCTGCGGGTGTCGCGCAGGACCGACACGAAGGCGATGACGATGGCGACGGCCGCCAGCACGGTGGCGAGGCCGTCGCCGGCGATGGCGGCGGCCACGCCGGCGGGCAGGAACCAGGTCCAGCGGCGGGCGGTGGCGCCGAAGGTGGCCATGATGGCCACGAGGGCGCCGCTCCAGATGGCGTCGGCCGTGGTCATGCCGGTGGGGTGGGCGGTGGTGAGCAGCGCCCCGCCGAGGGCGGCGGCCCCCACGGCCACCCCGAAGCTGACGGTGCGCGAGCGCCGGGTCGTGAAGAGCGTGCGGCGACGCAGGACCATCGTCATGGAACTGGTCAATCTAGGTCACCGCCCTGCCCGCTCCGGCATCGCGCACGGTGATCGACGCCCTCGGCGCGCCACCCACCGTGATGTCCGTCCCGCTCAATAGGCCCCGTCCCCCCGCATCACGGCCGAGAACGTCTTGGCCATGATGGCGAGGTCCATGGTCGGTGACCAGTGGTCGACATAGTAGAGGTCCAGCCGCACCGCCTCGTCCCACGACAGGTCGGACCGCCCGCTCACCTGCCACAGCCCGGTGATGCCCGGCT
Source organism: Acidimicrobiales bacterium (assembly GCA_036506715.1). Classification (GTDB taxonomy): domain Bacteria; phylum Actinomycetota; class Acidimicrobiia; order Acidimicrobiales; family VFJN01; genus ZC4RG19. Next base: position 7,235 of record DASXRH010000695.1, on the reverse strand, counting down.
TGACCAGCAGCCGCCGGCTCACGTGGCCCTCGTACAGGTCGACCTCGGCGGGCAGGGGCGGCCGGGGCCCGACCATCGACATGTCGCCCCGCAGGACGTTGAGCAGCTGGGGCAGCTCGTCGACCGAGTAGCGCCGCAGCATCCGGCCGGTGCGGGTGACGCGGGGGTCGACCCGCAGCTTGAACAGCAGGCCGTCGGCCTCGTTGCGCTCCTCGAGGCCGGCCAGCAGGCGCTCGGCCCCCACCACCATCGTGCGGAACTTCACCATGGCGAAGCGGTGGCCGTCGCGGCCCACCCGGGTCTGGCGGAAGAACACCGGCCCCGGGCTGTCGAGCTTGACCGCCAGCGCCGCGGCCAGGAACACCGGGGCCGACACCAGCAGGCAGGCCGCCGCGCACAGCCGGTCGATCACGTCCTTGGCCACGCGCTGGGGGCCGGCGAAGGTGGGCTCCTCGACGTGGAGCAGCGGCAGGCCGCCCGTCTCCCGCATCACGGTGCGGGGGCCGGCCACGTCGGCGATGGCCGGCGCCACCAGCAGGTCGATGCCCGACCCGGCCAGCGACACCGCCAGGTCGCGCAGCTCGCCCGGCGTGGACTCGGTGGTGATGGCCACGGAGTCGGCGCCGGACCGGACGATGGCGGACCGCAGGTCGCCGCCGGCGTCGGCCACCGGCACGGACAGGCCGCCGATCTCGAGCGCCGGGGCGTCGACGTCGGCGCACACGCCCACCAGCACGAACCCCGACCACGGCGCCCGCACCAGGTGCTCGCCCACGTCGCTGACGGTGGCGGGCGTGCCCACCAGCAGCAGGCGGTGGACGTAGCGGCCCCAGCGGCGCTGGCGGTAGAGCCAGGTCCGCAGGCCGAACCGGGTGAGCAGCGTCAGCACCAGCGCCACCGGGATGAGCACGCCGACGTAGCCGCGGGCGATGACCAGCCGGCCGAGGAAGTGGGCCAGCGCCACGACGGCCAGGAAGTGGACGCCGCCGTTGAGCACGCGGCGGTACTCGTCGGAGCCGGCGCCGAGGACGCGGCGGTCGTAGCAGCCGGCCACCGCCAGCACGCCCAGCCACACGGGGACCGCCAGGACCGCCACCAGCACGTAGGGCACGTTGGGCCCGGGCAGCAGTGCCGCCGACACGCCGAAGCGCAGCAGGTGCGCGATGACCAGGGCCAGCGACATGGCGGCGGCGTCGGCGGCCACGTAGGCGACGGTGGGGGGAACCGGTCCGCCCCGCTCGTGGCCGCCCGGGGGGCGCGGAAGGCCCGAGGTCGTCACCGCGGCTGACGTCTCGGACGTCCGCCGCGCCGCAGCTACCCCCATCCCAGACATTCGGCGACGAGCTTAGACGGTCACGCCCCGTGCCGGTCCGGGGGACGATGCCCGCCCCCCGAGGTGGTCGACCGCTCTCCGCGCGTCACTCGGGCTCACGTGGGCTCACTTGGGTTGCATGCGGACGCCGCCGTCGACCCGGACGACCTCGGCGTTCATGTAGCTGTTGCCCAGCAGCTCGACAGCCATCCCCGCGAACTCGCCGGCGGTGCCGAGCCGCTTGGGGAACAGCACGTCGCGCTTGAGGCGCTCCTTGAACTCCTCGCTGGCCTGGCCGGTCCCGTAGATGGGGGTGTCGATGAGGCCGGGGGCGATGCAGTTGACCCGCACGCCGACGGCCGACAGGTCCCGCGCCACCGGCAGGGTCATGCCCACGACCCCGCCCTTGGAGGCGGAGTAGCTGGCCTGGCCGATCTGGCCGTCGAACGCCGCGACCGAGGCCACGGTCACGATGGCGCCCCGCTCGCCGTCGTCCAGCGGCTCGGTCTGCGACATGGCGGTGGCGGCCAGGCGGATGCAGTCGAACGTGCCCACCAGGTTGATGCCGACGACCGTCTTGAACAGCCCGAGGTCGTGGGCCGAGCCGTACTGGCCGTCCTTGCCGATGGTGCGGGTGGCCCAGCCGATGCCGGCGGCCGTGACCAGCGCCCGCAGCGGGCCCAGCTCCTTGGCGGCCTCGACGGCGGCGATGATCTGGTCGGTGTCGGTGACGTCGGTGGGGGCGAAGACGCCCCCGAGCTCCTTGGCCAGGGCCTCGCCCTTGTCGGCCTGCCGTTCGAGGTCGGCGATGACGACGTGGGCCCCTCGCCCGGCGAGCGCCGTGGCCGTGGCGGCGCCGAGGCCGGAGGCACCGCCGGTGACGATGGCTGAGATCCCGTTGAGGTCCATGGGCGGACTGTATTGACTCTCCGGTCAAGCGGGCGAACCCGGCGCGGCGTCCGCGGTCCAGTCGTCGAGGTCGGCGTCCGGCTGGAGGACGACCATGACCAGGTGCACCGGGCGGCGGCCGCGGTTGGCATAGCCGTGGTCGCGGTCGGCGTGGAACAGGGCGGCGCCGCCGGCCGGGATCGCGTGCTCGGCCCCGTCGACCAGCAGGGTGAGCGAGCCCGACACCACGTGGATCAGCTCGCGCGTGCCGGCGGCGTGGGCCTCCGAGCCGTGGGTGTCGCCGGGGGCCAGCACCCAGTGCCACAGCTCCAGGTGGACGCGCTCGTCGGTGCCCACGAGCAGGTCGCCGGAGCTGCCCGCCTCGCTCGCCCACAGCCGGACCGTGTCGGCGGCCGTCACGACCCGCACGACCGGAGTCTCGTGCAGCTCGACCAGGCCGGCCAGCGACACCCCCAGCGTCTCGGCCAGCTTGCACAGGGTGCCCAGGCTGGGGTTCGTGCGGGCCTGCTCCAGCTGGACGAGCATGCCCTTGCTCACCCCGCTGCGGCTGGCGAGCTGGTCGAGGCTCCATCCCCGCGCCGTGCGCAGCCGGCGGGTGTTGCGGGCCACCGCGGCGGCCACGGCCTCGGCATCGGGCATACGGTCCATCATACGAAACCGGGTGGTACATCAGACTGACCGGTCACTACAGTGTCCGGCACGGTCGGTCTGGTGCACCACGGCTGGGCGCCCGGTCGATCGCCCCGGGGGGCCGATGAGTCGCCGACCGCCACGCCGTCCACCCACCGGAATCACCGAGCCCGCCCACCCCACCACCCCGGAAGGAGCACACGATGGCCGCCCTCCTCGCCCTCAGCGCCGCCATGGCCTACGGCGTCGGCGACTTCTTCGGCGGGGTGGCGTCGCGGCGGCAGCCGCCCACCACCGTGGTGCTGTGGTCGCACGTGGTCGGCCTGGTCGGGCTGCTGACGCTGGCCCCGCTGGTGGGCGGCGACGTGTCCACCACCACCCTGGTCATCGGAGCCGGCGCCGGGCTGCTGGGCGGCGTGGGCGTCGCCCTCTTCTACTGGGGCCTGGCCGTGGGGACCATGAGCGTGGTCGCCCCCATCGCCGCGCTGCTGTCGGCGGCGGTGCCGGTGGTCGTCGGCCTGGCCACCGGCGAGCGGCCCACCGCCGCCGCCCTCGGCGGCATCGCCCTGGCGCTCGGGGCTGTGGTGCTGGTGTCCCGCGACGGCGGTACCGACCCGGCCGGCGGGCGCGTGTGGAAGCCGGTGGCGCTTGCGATCGCGGCCGGGCTCGGCTTCGGCCTCTTCTTCGTGGTCGTCGGACACGCCGGCGACGGCGCCGGCCTGTGGCCGCTGGTCGGCGCCCGGGTCGCCTCGATCTCGCTGTTCACCGCCCTGGGCGCCGCCGGCGTCACGTCGTCGTCGGCCCCGCCCCGGAGCGCCCTCGGCCCGATCGTGGCCTGCGGCCTGCTCGACGCCGGCGCCAACGTCTGCTTCCTGCTGGCCCTCGGCCACGGGCTGATGTCGGTGGTGGCGGTGCTCACCGCCCTCTACCCCGCCGGCACGGTCCTCCTGGCCCGGGTCGTCCTCGGCGAGCAGCTGAGCCCCGTCCAGCGGGCCGGCCTCGGCATCGCCGGCGTGGCCGCGGTCCTCATCGCCCTCTAGCCGCGCGGGCCGCGGGCGCCGGGCGCCGTGGCGGGCCGTAGCATGCCCGGCCATGGCCCTTCCCACCCCCGCGGCCGACCGCACGGCCGTCGTCACCGGCGCCTCGTCGGGCATCGGCCGCGAGATCGCCCGCGAGTTGGCCCGCCGGGGTCATGGCCTCACCGTCGTGGCCCGGCGGGAGGACCGGCTGCGGGCGCTGGCCACCGAGCTCGGCGGCGACGTGCGGGTCGAGGTGGTGGCCGCCGACCTCACCGACCAGGCGGCCCGCGAGGGCATCGTCACCGCGGTGGCCGACCGGGGGCTGGTGGCGTCGGTCCTCGTCAACGCGGCCGGGCTGTCGACGGTGGGACCGGTCCACCGCAGCGACCCCGCCGCCGAGCTGGCCATGCTCCGCACCGACGTCGAGGCGGTGGCCCACCTGTGCAGCCTGTTCCTGCCGGGCATGGTCGAGCGGGGCACCGGCGCCATCCTCAACGTCGCGTCCACCGCCGCGTTCCAGCCGCTGCCCGGCCAGGCCGGCTACGCGGCCGCCAAGGCGTTCGTCGTGTCCTACAGCCGGTCGCTGCGGGCCGAGCTGCGGGGCACCGGGGTGGGCGTCACCGTGGTGTGCCCGGGGCCCGTCCACACCGAGTTCGCCGAGACCGCCGGGTTCGACCAGGCCGAGGCCGACGCGGCGCTCCCCCGGTTCATGTGGGTCGACGTCGGCGAGGTGGCCGCGGCGGCGGTGAAGGGCCTGGACGCCGACCGGGCCGAGGTCGTTCCCGGGTTCGCCAACAAGGCCAATGCCGTCCTGGCACCCCTGGCCCCACCCAACCTGCTGGCCCGGGTGCTGGCCAGCCGTCACCCCGGCCTCAAGGGCTGATCAGCCGGCCAGCAGGTCGAGGCCCCGGCGCAGGAAGTCGAGCACCCGGGCCCGGGCCTCGTGGATGGGCAGGTCGGCCAGGTCGGCTCGGCGCAGCACCGCCCCGAACGGGGCGTTCCAGTAGCCGGCGTCGCCCGGCCGGTCCGCGTCCCACGGCCCGACGTAGAGGTAGGGCCGGGGCTCGACGCGGTCGCCGGGCGAGGCACCGAGGTTCACCTGGGCCCCGCCGGCCAGCGTGACCGTGGTGGCGAGGTCGAAGTGCTCGGGCCACAGCTGGGCGGTGGTCACGGCCGCGACCGTCGGGGTGGTGCCCACGACCTCGTCGATGGCCGCCGCCCCCTGGGCCCACCAGGCGCCGAGGATGCGGGCCTCGCCGGCGTCGATGGCCAGCGGCGCGTCGGGATCGGCCACCGCCGGGGACTCGGCACCGGTCGAGAACGGGGCGGCGAGGTCGACGCCCACCATGTCGGCGGCCCGCCCCAGCGTGATCAGCAGGTCGATGCGGGCGTCGCCGCCCTGCTCGTGCACCAGCACCCCCCCGCTGACCCGCACGACCTCGCCGGCGCCGAACATCGGCGTGGCGAAGCCCCCCGGTGCCGGCCGCAGCCCGAAGCGGCCGGTGACGGCGTGGCGGCGGCGGGCCAGCACGTGCACGGCCACCTGCTGGAGGCCGAGACGGGTGGCGGAGAGGCCGGCGCCCGGGTCGTCAGCCGTCGCCGCCCCCGCGGGCCGAGTCGTCGGAGCCGCTGCCGTCGCCCGACCCGCTGCCGCCCGACCCGCCGTCCCCCTCGTCACTGGACATGGTGTCGAGGGCGGTGGCCAGCGCGTCCCGCTCGTCGGCGGTGAGCCGGGCGCCCGGGTGGATCAGCGTGTACCGGCTGAGCGGCATGTTGCCCGCCAGCACCTGGTCGATGGCGCGGTCGGCCCGGTCCTGGTCGCGGTCCCAGTCGGAGAAGTTGAACTTGGCCCGGCCGTGGTCGACGTCGTAGCGCACCAGCCACGACGTGGGCGCCACGTAGGCGTAGCCCGGCCAATCGGTCTCGTTGCTGTGGCACGAGTAGCACGACTCGTGGGCGATGCGGGCGCTCTCCTCGTCGGGCCAGGGCGCGTCGCGCACCACCGGGGGGTTCGGGTGCCGCCACCCGTAGGGGACGAGCTGGATCAGGACGAGCAGGGCCAGCACCGTCAGACCCGTCACGCTGGCCACCCGCCGGAACCCGCTCCGAGCCACGGGCGGACCTTATCCGTCGGCACCCGCGGTGCGCGGGCATGCACCGTCAGGGCGCGGCGGTCCCGTCGCCGGCCAGCACCGAGCCCAGCCACCCGGTCCAAGCGGCCGTCGCGGCGGCCGGGTCGAAGCCGGGGTCGGTGGCGTGGTGGCCGACCGCGACGACCATGCCGATGGCCCAGCGCCCGTGGAAGCGGACGAGGGCATCGGCGGTGCGCAGGCCGAGGAAGCTGGAGGTCGCGTAGTCGACGACGCCCTCGACGGCCCCCAGCCCGGGCACGTCGACGCGGACGGCCGATCCCACCGACGGGGCGGCCCGCAGGTCGAGCGCCGCCAGCAGCCGGGGCCAGGCGGCGGCGGTCGCCGACGCCGCCGGGCCCTCGGCCTCGGCGTAGCGGGCCGGCCGGTCGGGGAAGTGGGTCAGGTAGGCGGCCAGCGTGGCCAGGTACATGTCCCAGCCGGCGCCGGTCATGGCCTCGAACTCGTCGCCCCAGTCGTCGCCCAGGAACCCGCTGTGCACGAACCGGAGGACGGCGGTGCCGCCGGCCCGGGCCTCGATCAGGTACTCGAACGCCTGCGACGAGCCGTCCTCGCCGGGGGGCAGCTCGATGGCCAGCCGCCGGCCCGGCTCCCAGGCGACGACGGTGGCGTCGTCGGGGTCGGGCGCCATGTCCATGAACCACCCGGCGAGGCCGGGACCCGTGGCGATGGCCCGCCACACGACGTCGGGCGGGGCCGGCAGCGGCACCGCGCGGCGGATCTCGAACTCATCGGGCATCGGCGGCCTCCTCGGTCGGGGCGGGGTGGGGCACGGCCGGGTGGACGGCCAGGACCAGGCGGTGGTCGCGGCCCCGGGGCGCCCCCGCGTCGTGGTAGCGGGCGACCAGGCCGGCGACGGCGGCGGCCAGGTCGCGGGTGAAGGCGGCCCGGTCGGCCGCCGAGGCGAAGCGGACCTCGCCGTCGACCGCGAAGGTGGCCAGCCGCCGGCCCGCGGACTCGGCCCCGGCGGTCAGCTCGCCCACGTCGCCGACCAGCCGGCCGGCCAGGGCCAGCAGCCACTGCGACGAACGGCGGTCGCCGCCCCCGGCCCGGGCGGGATCGGGCGCCACCTGGTCGAGGGCGGCGGGCGAGATGACGTACGAGGCGGCGGTGGCCCGCATGACCCGTTCGATGCAGTTGCCCTTGCGCCGCTCCTCCACCAGCTCGACCAGGCCGTGCCGCTCGAGCGCCCGCAGGTGGTAGTTGACCTTCTGG
>DASXRH010000694.1:0-10398 GCA_036506715.1 Acidimicrobiales bacterium | reverse complement strand
CACCTCCGCCCACTCGTCGAGCACCCCCCAGGTGATGAGCGTGGTGCCGCACAGCACGAGCACGTCGCCCCCGCCGTCGGCCCCGGCGACCAGCTGCTCGGCCAGCGCGTCGATGGTGCCCCCGCCCACGGCGGCGCCCGCCGCCGGCACGCCCGCGAGCACCGGCCCGACCGGCTCGACCCCGGGCACGATGGCGGGAAGCTGGTCGGGCGTGACCCCGGCGTCGGCGGCCAGCCCGGCGTCCCAGCCGGCGAAGTCGAACAGCGGGTGGGCGGTCATCGCGGTGGTGGAGTCGATGGCGCCCCGGCCGGTGAGGGCGTGGTTGGCCACGGCCTGGGCCGGCCAGAACCCGGTGGCCCCGGCGGAGTGGCGGGCGTGCCAGGCCAGGAAGGCGAGCAGCTCACCGCTGTCGCCCGGCCGGCCGCCGTCGTGGCCGGGCCGCTCGCCCCGGTGGTCGCCGTAGAGCAGGCCCGGGCCGGCTGCCCGGCCGTCGGGCCCCACCGCGCCGAGCGACGGCACCATGGCGGCCACGTTGACGGCCGCCACGTCCCGCCCGGTGGCCACCTGCCCGAGCGCGGCGAGCACGCCGGTCCGCCAGGCCTGGTCGACGTCGTGCTCGAAGGCACCGGCCGCGGGCGTCCGCACCTCGTGCGGGATCCGGGCCCGGGCCAGCACGGTGCCGTCGCCGTCGGCCGCCACCGCCTTCACCGCGGTGGTGCCGATGTCGATCCCGACGGTGACCGAGCCCATGCTTCGCTCGCTGCGCTCTCTCACGACGGGTCCAGCACCAGCGGCAGGTGGACGACGCCGCGGGCCAGGCGGCTGGGCACCCGCTCGATGTCACCGGCCGGCTCGTAGGCCGGCCACCGGGCCAGCAGCTCCTCGAACAGGATGCGGCCCTCCAGGCGGGCCAGGCCGGCGCCCAGGCAGTAGTGCTCGGCGTACCCGAAGGACAGGTGGGGGTTGGGATCGCGGCCGACGTCGAGGCGGTCGGCGGTGGGGCCGAAGGCGCGCTCGTCGCGGTTGGCCGACTGGTAGCAGAGCAGCACGGGGTCACCGGCGGCGATGGCCGTGCCCGCCACCTCGACCGGCCGCGTCGCGGTCCGGCAGAACGACATGATCGGCGCCTCCCACCGCAGCAGCTCCTCGACCCCGCTGGCGACGAGGGCGGGGTCGGCCACCAGCCGCCGGCGCTGGTCGGGGTGGGCAGCCAGGGCGTGGAGGCCGTTGGCGATGAGCGACCGGGTGGTCTCGTTGCCCGCCACCAGCAGGGTGAGCACGAACATGTCGATGTCGGCGTCGCTCAGCGCCTCGCCGTCGACCCGCCCGTGGGCCAGCACCGACACCAGGTCGTCGCGGGATTCGGCCTGGCGGGCCCGGACCAGGGCGCCGATGTAGCCGTACAGCTCGCCCGTCAGGGCGATGACCTCGTCGGTGGCCTCGGTGGCGGCGGCGATGGCGGCGTCGGACCAGCGCCGGAAGTCGGGCAGGTCGGCCGGCGGCACCCCGACCAGCTCGGCGATGACCGTGATGGGCAGGGGCACGGCGATGCGGTCGACGGCGTCGACCACCTCGGTGGGGTCGAGGTCGTCGAGCAGCCCGCGGGCGATGGACCGCACCCGGTCCTCGAGCTGGGCCACCCGCCGCACGGTGAGGCTGGGGCTGACCAGCTTGCGGTGGCGGGCGTGCCGGGGCGGGTCCAGCTGGATGATCGACTCGTTGGCCAGGGCGGGCCGGGTGATGTCGGTGAGCAGCACGCCCTCGCCCGAGCAGAACGTGGTTGGGTCCCTGGAGATGGCCTGGACGTCGGCATGGCGGGTGATCATCCACAGCTCGCCGGCCTCGCCCTCGTAGCGGTGGACCGGGTCGTGGGCCCGCAGCTCGGCGAAGGCGGGGTAGGGGTCGCCCGCCCACCAGGCCGGGTCGTGCAGCGGCGGCGAGGGCACCATGGCGGGAGCGTAGGCGACCTCCTAACAGTGGCGTCACCTTTCGGCTACGGTCGCACCCGTGCAGTGGGGTGGCGCCACGACGATCGTCACGGGCGGCTCGCGCGGCATCGGCCGGGCCGTCGCCGAGGCCGCCGCCGCCCGGGGGGCCCGGCTGGGCCTGATCGCCCGCAGCGAGGACGACCTGCAGGCCGTCGTCGCCGGGCTGGGCGAGCCCGCCCGCTACGCCGTGGCCGACGTCGGCGACCCGGTGGCGCTCGCGGGCGCCATCGCCCGGCTGGAGGCCGAGCTGGGCCCGACCGACGTGCTGGTGGCCAACGCCGGCCTCGGCGCCTACGGCGCCTTCGCCGACCTGACCGAGGAGGAGGCCGAGCGACTGGTGCGGGTCAACGTGCTGGGCACGGTCCACGCCCTGCGGGCCGTGGTCCCCGGGATGATCGAGCGCCGGCGCGGGCACCTGGTCACCATGGGATCGATCGCCGGCCGCGTGGGCTCGCCGTTCGAGGCCATCTACTCGGCCACCAAGTTCGCCGGCGTGGGGCTGACCGAGGCGATGGCCGTCGAGCTCGCGCCCTACGGCATCGGCGTGTCGCTGGTGAACCCGGGCCCGGTCGCCACCAACTTCGGCACCGCCCGCGGGCACCCCTACGACCGGGAGCACCCCCGGCCGGTCCCCGCCGCCGACGTGGCCCACGCGGTCATCCGGGCGGTCGAGGGCGACCGGGCCGAGCAGTACGTCCCCGCCGTGCTCCGCCCGGCCGTGGTGGTCCGCCACCTGGTGCCGCCGCTGTTCCGCTGGGCGACCAAGCGCAGCTTCACCCGCGAGCTGGCGCTCGACCGGGGGCGGCGGTGAAGGCGCTGGTCTTCGGCACCGACGCCGAGGCGTGGTCGCCGCCGCCCGGCGCCAACCGGCTGGCCCAGAACCTGGCCACCACCCCCTGTGCCGTGCGGGACCTGCCTGACGCCCGGCCGCTGCGACCGGACTGGCTGGTCATCCGCCCGCTGCTCACCGGGATCTGCGGCTCGGACGCCAAGCAGATCCTCCTCGACTTCGGCGGCGACAGCGACAGCGCGATGAGCGCCCTGTGCTCGTTCCCGCAGGTGCTGGGGCACGAGGTCGTGGCCGAGGTCGTCGCGCTGGGGCCCGAGGCCTCGGGGTTCGACGTCGGGCAGCGGGTGGTGCTCAACCCGTGGCTGTCGTGCGCCCCCCGGGGCATCACCCCGATCTGCCCGGCCTGCGAGGCCGGCGACTACAGCCTGTGCTGGAGCTTCACCTCGGGGACCATCAGCCCCGGCCTCCACACCGGCGTGTCGAGCGACGCCACCGGCGGGTTCGCGGAGCTGATGCCGGCCCACTCGTCGATGCTGTTCCCGGTGCCCGACGCCATCGACGACGAGCACGCGATCTTCGCCGACCCGTTCGCCGTCTCGCTCCACAGCGTGACCCGCCACCCGCCGCCCGCCGGGGGCCGGGCCCTGGTGTGGGGGGCGGGCGCCCTCGGCTCGTGCGCGGTCGCCATCCTCCGGGCCCTGCATCCCGATGTCGAGGTGGCGGTGGTGGCCAGGTTCGACGCCCAGGCCGACCTCGTGACCCGGCTGGGCGCCCACCTGGTGCTCCGCCCGGGCGAGCGGCTGGAGCTGGTCGAGCAGCTGGCGGCGTGGTCGGGCGGGGTGGTGCGGCCGACGATGGAGGGCCTCGACGGCATCCCCATGTGCCACCCCGGCGGCATCGACGTCGCCTACGACACGGTGGGCAAGCCGGAGACGTTCGAGGTCGAGGTGCGGGTGCTCAGGGCCCGGGGCACGCTGGTCAAGAGCGGCGTGCACGCCCCCGGCCGCTGGGAGTGGAGCCCGCTCTACTTCAAGGAGATCAGCTGGGTCGGCTCCAACGCGTTCGGCGTCGAGGAGGTCGACGGCGTCCGCCGCCACGGCATCGAGCACTACCTCGACCTGGCCGCCACCGGCCGCATCGACCTCACCGGCCTCCTGACCCACACGTTCGGCCTGTCGGACTGGCGGGAGGCGTTCCTTGCCGTCGCCGACCAGGGCCGCAGCGGTGCCGTCAAGGTCGCCCTCGACCCCGCCCGCTGACGCCGTGGCCCATCCACTCGACCCGCTGACCCCCGAGGAGATCGCGGCGGCGGTCGCCGCGGTGCGGGCCACCGGCCGGCTGGGCGAGGCCGCCTGGTTCTCCACGGTCACGGTCGACGACGCCCGCCGCCCCGGCACCGGCCGCCGGGCCCGGCTGCTGGTGGTGCCCGGGCCCGAGGCCGCCGTGGTGGAGGCGACGGTGGCCCTCGCCACCGGCGAGGTCGAGGCCTGGGTGGTGCACGACGGGGTGCGCCCCGCCCTCGGCTTCGGCGAGAGCCTGATGGCCATCGCCGCCCTCCACGAGCACGAGGGGTTCCGGGCCGCCATGGCCGCCCGGGGCATCACCGACCTCGACGAGGTGCAGGTCGACCCGTGGCCCACGGGGAGCTTCGGCATCGCCGCCGAGGAGGGCCGGCGGGTGGCCCGCTGCATCTGCTTCCACCGCCAGGAGCCCGGCGACAACGGCTACGCCCGGCCCATCGAGGGACTCCAGGTGTTCGTCGACATGGCCCGGGGCGAGGTGCTCGACCTGGTCGACACGGGTCCCGTCCCCCTGCCCGCCGACCGCGGCAGCTACTTCCCGGAGGACCACCCGCCCCGGCCCGGCCTGACCCCGCTGGCCATCACCCAGCCCGAGGGCGTGGGCTTCACGGTCGACGGCCACGAGCTGGCCTGGCAGGGCTGGACCCTGCACGTCAGCCTCGACCCGCTGGAGGGGATCGTCCTGCGCGACGTGGCCTACGGCGGTCGGTCGATCCTGCGGCGGGCATCCGTCAGCGAGATGGTGGTGCCGTACGGAGACCCGGGACCGGGGCACGGGTGGAAGAACGCCTTCGACGTCGGCGAGTGGGGCCTCGGGCGCCTGGCCAACTCGCTGGCCCTCGGGTGCGACTGCCTGGGCGAGATCCGCTACCTCGACGCCGTGCTCGCCGGCGAGCAGGGCGAGGCCACCACCATCGCCAACGCCATCTGCCTCCACGAGGAGGACGTCGGCATCGGGTGGAAGCACCAGGACCTCTTCACCGGCCGCACCGAGGTGCGCCGCCGGCGCCGGCTGGTCGTGCAGTCCGTCGCCACCGTCGGCAACTACGAGTACGCCTTCTCGTGGTGTTTCCACCAGGACGCCTCGCTGGAGCTGGAGGTGCGCCTCACCGGCATCATGTCCACCCGGGCCGTCGGCGACGACCCGCCGGACGCCTCGTCCCCCACCGTGGCGCCCGGGCTGGCGGCGCCGGTCCACCAGCACCTGTTCTGCGCCCGCCTCGACCCCGCGGTCGACGGGCCGGTCAACGAGGTCCACGAGGTCGACGTGGCCCCGTTGCCGGCGGGCGCCGGCAACCCGTGGGGCAACGGGTTCGCCCCCACGGTGACCCCGCTGGCGTCGGAGCAGGCGGCCCGGCGGCTGGCCGACCCGGCTCGCAGCCGGTCGTGGGCGATCGTCAACCCGGCGGTGCGCAACGGCCTCGGCCGGCCGGTGGCCTACCGGCTGGTGCCCCGGGCCACGCCCAGCCTGCTGGCCGCCGAGGGGTCGAGCATCGCCGCCCGTGCCGGGTTCGCCACCCGGAACCTGTGGGTGACGCCCTACGACCCCGGCCAGCGGCGGCCGGCCGGCGACTTCCCCAACCAGCACCCGGGGGGCGCGGGCCTGCCGGCGTGGACGGCGGCCGACCGCGCGCTGGAGGGCACCGAGGTGGTGGTGTGGCACACCTTCGGCGTCACCCACGTCCCCCGGCCCGAGGACTGGCCGGTCATGCCGGTCGAGTCCACCGGGTTCCAGCTGTTGCCCGCCGGGTTCTTCGACCGCAACCCGGCGCTCGACGTCCCGCCGCCGGACCACTGTGCCTGAGATCGACGGCCCCGTCGCCTTCGTGTGCGCCATGCCCATGGAGCTCAAGCCGCTGACCCGGCGGCTGGGGCTGCGGCGGGCCGAGCTGGGCGGGGGCCCGGCCCGGACCGGCACGGTCGACGGCCGGCCCGTCGTCGCCATCGTGACGGGGATGGGCACCCGGCTGGCCGCCGCCGGAATGGCCCGCCTGCTCGGCGCCGTCACCCCGGTGCAGGTGGTCGTGGTCGGCATCACCGGGGCCGTGGACGACGAGACCCCCATCGGCGCCCTCGTCCTGCCCGAGCGGGTGATCGACCACGCCACCGGTCGCGAGCACGAGCACTACCTGCTGGGACCGGGCGAGCAGCGGGGCGCCCTGTGGACCACCGACGTCATCACCCCGGCCGCCGACCTGCCGGCTCTGCGGGCCCGGGGCGTGGTGGCGCTGGACATGGAGACCGCGGCCGTGGCCCTGGCCTGCGAGGAACGGGGCGTGCCCTGGACCGTGTTCCGGGCTGTGAGCGACCGGGCCACCGACGGCACCGTCGACGACGAGGTGTTCCACCTCAGCCGGCAGGACGGCACCCCCGACCCGCGCGCCGTGGCCCGCTACCTCGTCCGCCACCCGGCCCGCATCCCCGGCCTGGTGCGGATGGCCCGGGGCGCCGGCCTGGCCACGGCCCGGGCCGCCGACGCCGCCATCGCCGCCGTGCGGGCCGCGAGCTGACCGTAATCCTCGAACTGGCGCGCGAATCGTGCGCCAGGCGCAGCGAACGCGCGCCGGTTCGACGACGGGTCAGGCGTCGGTCACGTGTGGTCGAAGACCTTGGCCACCACCCGGTCCCCGGCCTCGGCGGCGGGGCCCTCCCAGACGACCGACCCGTGCTCGAGCAGCACGACCCGGTCGCACAGCGCCAGGGCGTGCCCGATCTGCTGCTCGACGATGAGCAGCGACGTGCCCTCGGCCCGCAGCCGGACCAGCTCGGCGTAGAGCTCGTCGACGATGATCGGCGCCAGGCCGAGGGACAGCTCGTCGGCCACCAGCAGCGCCGGCGCTTCCACCAGCACCCGGGCCAGCGACAGCATGCGCTGCTCGCCCCCCGACAGCGTGCCGGCCAGCTGGCGGCGCCGCTGGCCGAGGGCCGGGAACTGGCTGAAGGCCCGGTCGAGAGCGGCGGGCACGGCCCGGCGCCCCTTCGACCGCCGGAACGGCAGCCGCAGATTCTCCTCCACAGTGAGGGTGGCGAACACCGACCGGCCCTCGGGCGCGTGGGCGATGCCGGCCCGGGCGAAGCGGTGGGCGGGCGCCCCGGTGAAGTCGGCGCCGGCCACCCGCACCGCGCCGTCGGTCGGGGCGACCAGGCCGGTGGCCAGCCGGGCCACCGTGGTCTTGCCCACCCCGTTGGCCCCGAGCAGGGCAACGGCCTCGCCCGGCTCGACCGCCAGCGAGACGTCGAACACGGCGTGGAACGGCCCGTAGCCGGCGGACACCCCGTCGAGCTCGAGGGCGGCGGTCACGCGGGCGCCTTCATGTCGCCGAGGTAGGCGTGGCGGACGACATCGCTGTCCAGCACCTCGCGGGTGGGTCCCGAGGCGATCAGGCTGCCGAAGTCGAGGACGTAGACCCGCTCGGTGAACCCCGCGACCAGCTCGACGTCGTGCTCCACCAGCAGGATGGCGAATCCCTCGTCGGCCTGCACCGCCCGGAGCGTGGCCGCCAGGTCCGCCGTCTCCCGCCGGTCGAGGCCCGACGACGGCTCGTCCAGCAGCAGCAGCCGCGGCCTGGTCATGAGCGCCCGGCCCACCTCCACCAGCCGCCCCTGCCCCAGGCTGAGGTGCTCGATGGGCTCGTCGGCCAGGTCGCCGAGGCCGAGCATGTCGAGCACCTCGTCGCAGGCGACCAGCTCGTCGGGCTGGGGCCGGCCGAGGCCGACCAGGTCACGCCACAGGCGCCCGGTGCCCCGGCGGGTGCGCTCGGCGATCAGCAGGTGCTCGCGCACGGTCGACTCGGGGAACAGCTCGATGCGCTGGAACGACCGGCCGATGCCCCGGTGGGCCCGGACGTGCACCGGCAGGCGGCTGATGTCCTCGCCGTCTAGCCGGACCGTGCCGTGGTCGGCCCGCAGGACCCCGAGCACGCAGTTGAAGAACGTGGTCTTGCCGGCGCCGTTGGGCCCGATGAGCCCGACCCGCTCCCCCGGCTGCACCTCCATCGAGACGTCGTTGAGGGCCACGATGCCGGCGAACGACTTGGCCACGGCGGTGGCCTCGAGCACGGGCGGGCTCACCCCACCTTCTCCTCGACGGGGGTGGAGGCGGCCGGTGCCTCAGGGGCGGGCATGTCGCCGGTGCGCCGGACCCGGGCCCGGAGCCGCTCGACCCGGTGGTGGGCCTGGCGCTTGCCGTGCTCGACCAGCCCCTCGGGATGGCGGGCGAACTGGATGGTGGCCAGCCCGAAGAGGATCAATCGCCACTTGGGCGACAGCGGCAGGAAGCCGGGGATGCGGTCGGGGCTGCGCAGGATCCACCCGAAGACCGCCCCCTTCAGCAGGATGGCGTCGAACAGCGCGAACGCGGCGCCCGCCTGGGCCGCCCCCTCCACCGTGCGCGAGCCCAGCGACACCACGAGCACCATCCAGAACAGCGCCACGAACGGGGCGAAGTTGGCCCCGTAGTTGACGTTCTGCTGGTGCATGGCCAGCATCGCCCCACCGATGCCGGCGATGAAGGCCGACACCGCGAAGGCGATGAGGCGGGCCCGGGCCGGCGAGATGCCGATCGACTGGGCCGCCACCTCGCTGCCCCGCACCGCCCGCAGGGTGCGGCCCACGGTCCCCTCCCGCACCTGGATCACCGCCACGGCCAGGACGACGAACACCAGCAGGGCCAGGACGAGGAACTGCTTGTTGTCGGCCATGTCCCAGGGCCCGATGGTGGGCCGGGGCACCCGGGTGCCCTGGAGCAGCGACGTGTCCCCGCCGCCGATCCACGGCAGCTTGACCATGACCGAGTCGAAGAAGAAGGCGAACGCGAGGGTGGCGATGGCCACCCACACCCCGCCGAGGCGCAGCACGGGCAGCGACAGGACGGCCCCCACCAGCGCGGCCACCAGTGCGCCGATCAGCCCCGCCAGCAGCACCGGCATGCCCACCCGGTCGGTCAGCTGGAAGGCGGCGAAGGCCCCGATGGCCGCGAAGGTGCCCTGGCACAGCGAGATCTCGCCGGCCATGCCGGTGATCACGGTGATCGACAGGTAGATGGTGGCCAGGATCACCGCCTGGGTGACGAGGAACAGCCACGACGCGTCGGCCCGGGTGAACACCACCAGGCCCACGAGCACGAAGAAGATCACCGCGAAGATGCGGGTGGCGCGGGTCAGCCACGCGCTGCGGTCCAGCGCGGCCAGCGACGGCGGTGGCGGGTCGACGCCCGACAGCGGGTCGGTCTCCTCCCGGGTGCGGCGCACCGCCGGCCACAGCACCAGCAGCCCGAACAGCACGACGAACGGCACGGCCGGGGTCACGTTCTCCTGGATGGTGGCCAGCAGCGGGTGGTCACCCGACCAGCGGGGCAGGAAGGTGTTGGCCAGGGCGATGAGCACGCCCAGTCCGATGCCCCCGAGGAACGCCCGGGGCAGGCTGACCAGCCGCCCGACCGCGGCGGCGGCGATGGCCACCACCACCAGGTTGAAGAAGTCGGGGGCCGCCAGGGTGTTGAACCGGGGGGCGATGAGCACGCCGGCCAGCCCGGCGAACAGGCTGGACAGCGCCCAGCTGAAGGCCGACACCCGGTCGGCGCGGACGCCGGTCAGCTCGGTCATGCGGGGGCTCTCGACCACGGCCCGCATCTGCAGGCCGATGCCGGTCCACCGGAACAGGGCGGCCAGCGCGAGCGTGGCCGTCAACGCGATGGCCATCGCCACCAGCTCGTCCCGGCTGAACCGGTAGACGCCGAACGGGTCGTAGAACACGGTTGCCCCGCCGGGCACGATCCCCTCGGGGGTGCGCCCGGCCACGGGCTCGAACCCGACCAGCAGCTCGAAGATGGCGGGGATGGCCACGGTGAGGCCGATGGTCACCACCAGCTTGGCCAGCGCCGAGCTGGTGCGCAGGTGGCGGAAGATCAGGCGCTCGAGCAGCAGGCCCAGCGCGGGGGCGAGGATGAAGACCGACACGACCAGCGCCGGCACCCGCCCCCAGCCCCACACGGTCCGGGCCTGGAAGTACATGGCCGCCGACACGTAGGCCTGGGCGCCGAAGGCCAGGTTGAAGACGCCGCTGGTCTTGTAGGCGAGGACGAAGCCGAGGGCGATGAGGGCGTAGACGGTGCCCGGCGGCAGGCCCTGGAGGACGCCCCGGAACAGGTCCTCACCGACCGACGCTGCGAGGGTCATGGGTGGAGGCGGGGGGCCACGATCAGCCGAACGTGGTGGGTTTCGGATCCGACCAGGCGACGTCGGCCTGCGGCCAGCACAACCAGGGCTTGTCGGGCGGCGCCACGGTGGTGAAGGCGCCGTGCTCGATCTTCACGAGGGCC
>DASXRH010000693.1:0-4283 GCA_036506715.1 Acidimicrobiales bacterium | reverse complement strand
CGCTCGGCCGGCAGGTGGTGCTCGCGCGCCCATGCCACGGTGAGCCTGTCGTTGCCGGCCCCGGCCAGCAGGTCGGCGCCGATGGCGTCGTGGCACAGGTAGCGGCCCGTGCGGCCCATCAGCCCCGGCCGGGCGCGCCACCGCTCGGCCGCGGAGCGGCCGGCCACCATGCCCGCCACCGTGGCCAGCGACCGCCGGAAGGGGCCGAAGCCGCTGGCGACCTTGCCCACGTCGTGGAGCAGCGCGGCCGCCACCACCGGGCGGGTGGCCCGGGGGCCGAGCGTGCGGGCGGTGTCGCGGGCCACGCCCACGGCGTGGCGGCGGTCGGCACCGCTCATGCGCCGCCACAGCAGGACCTCGCCGGGCTCGAGCTGCCCGACCGCCCAGGCGTCGTCGGCCTGGCCGGGGCCGCCGGGGCGCAGCGACCCGAGGAACCGCCGCACCAGGTGCGGCCACGTGCGCACGTCAGCCTCCCGGCCGGGGCGGGTGGGCGCCTGCGTCACGCGTGGTCGATGCAGAAGCGGGTGGCGGGCATGGCCTCGAGCCGGGCCTCGCCGATGGGCTCGCCGCAGCGCTCGCAGCGGCCGTAGGTGCCGTCGTCGACCTTGGCCAGCGCGTGCTCGATCTCGGCCAGCTGGTCGTTGAGCTGGTTGAGCAGCGCCTTGTTCTCGCCCTGCTCGGCGGCCACCTGCCCGGAGTCGGCGAAGTTCTCGTCGTAGGCCAGCGACTGCTCGTGCCCGACCTCGAGCGCCGAGATCTGGGCCCGCAGGCGCGCCCGCTCGGACTCCAGCTCCCCGCGCAGCGTCGAGAGCGTCGTCTGGTCCGGCATCACCCGCAGGGTACCGGAACCGAACCCTGCGACGTTGGGCGTTCTGCCTGCTTCGCCCCGTGGTCCCGCCCGGCGGCCCGCGGGTGGGCGGCGCGGTAGGCGGCGAACAGCCGATCGGTCGACACCTTCGTGTACACCTGGGTGGTGCTGACCGAGGCGTGGCCCAGCAGCTCCTGGACGGCCCGGATGTCGGCGCCGTGGTCGAGCATGTGGGTGGCGCACGAGTGGCGCAGCACGTGGGGCGTGAGCCGGCCCTCCAGGCCCGCGGCGGTGCCCCACCGCTTGACGACCAGCCACGCCCCCTGGCGGGTCAGGCGCCCGCCCCGGCGGTTGAGGAAGACGGCGTCGGCGTCGCCCCGCCGGGCCCAGCGGGCGGGGACGAACGCGGGGCGCCCCGCCGGGCCAAGCCAGTCGACCAGGGCGGTGACGGCGTGGCGCCCGACGGGTACCACCCGCTCCTTCGACCCCTTGCCGAACGCCCGCAGCAGGGCCGACTCGAGGTCGAGGTCGCCGAGGCGCAGGCCCACGAGCTCGGAGATGCGCAGGCCGGTGCCATAGAGCACCTCGAGGATGGCCCGGTCCCGCCGGGCGGTGGCATCGTCGCCGACCACGGCGCCGAGCAGGGCCGCCACCTCGTCCTCGGACAGCGCCTTGGGCAGACCGGCCGGCACCCGGGGGGTGGCCACGTCGGCGCCGGGGTCGGCGGGGGCCCGGCCCTCGTCGGCCAGGAACCGGTGCAGGGACCGGACGGCCACCACCGCCCGGGCCACCGTGGCCGGGGCCAGCCGGCCGCCCCGCAGCTCGGCGACGTAGGCCTCGACGTCGGCGGTGCCGGCCTCCTCCAGCGCCGGGCCCCGGGCCCGCAGCCACCCGCACCACCGGCGGGCGTCGCGCCGGTAGGCGGCCAGGGTCGAGCGGGCCCGGCCCTTCTCGGTGGCCAGCCACGACAGCCACTCCTCGACCGCCAGCGGCAGCATCTCGGGGTCGGCGGCGGGGTCGAGCGCGGGGTCGGCGGTCATCTCCCGGCCACGGTACGGCCCGGGGGCGGCGGGTATCGTGACCCCGTGCCGCTCTACGACTTCCGCTGCCGCACCTGCGGCGCCACGTTCGAGGTGCGCCGGCCCATGGCCGAGTCCGACGCCCCGGCGGCGTGCCCGGGCGGCCACGCCGACACGGCCAAGCTGCTCCCGCTGGTGGCGGTCGGCGGCCGGGCCGGGTCCGGCCCGGCGCCGCTGCCCGCCGGGGCCGGCGGGGGCTGCTGCGGCGGCGCCTGCGGCTGCGGTTGACGAGCCCGTCAGCGGGTGGCGAGGGCCAGCACCGCGATCACCGTCTTGGCGTCGGTGATGCGGCCGTCGGCCACCATGGCCCGGGCCTCGGCCAGCGGGATGCGCTCGACGACCATGTGCTGCTCCTCGACGCTCTGGCGGTCGTCGGGCACCTCGTGCAGGTCGGTGGCCAGGTAGATCACCACCGCCTCGTCCGAGAACCCCGGCGAGTTGTGGAAGGTGATCAGGTGCTCGAGCTGACCGGCCCGCAGGCCGACCTCCTCCGCCAGCTCCCGCTGGGCGGTGAGCTCGGTGGGCTCGCCGGCCACGTCCCGCAGCCCGGCGGGGATCTCCCACATCTCGGTGTCGAGCGGGGCCCGGTACTGGCGCACGAGCGTGACCGTGCCGTCGTCGTGCAGCGGCACCATCCCCACGGCCCCGGGGTGGTGGACGACCTCGCGCTCGTAGGCGGCCCCGTCGGGCCCCTTGACGCGGAGGACGGCGACGGCGATGCGCTGGCCCTCCCACACCTGGCGCTCGCCGATGACGTGGAAGGTCACCGCGCCGACCGGACGGCGTCGGCCACGTCCACCCGGAACAGGTGGGGGCGCCGGCCCTCGGCCCGCTCCAGCGCCGCCGCCATGAACTCGCGGAACAGCGGGGCCGGGCGGTTGGGCCGGCTCTTGAGCTCGGGGTGGGCCTGGGTGCCGACCCAGAACGGGTGGTCGGCCAGCTCGATGAACTCGACCAGCCGCCCGTCGGGCGAGGCCCCCGAGCACACGAAGCCCGAGCCCTCGTACTTGCCCCGGTAGCGGGGGTTGAACTCGTAGCGGTGGCGGTGGCGCTCGGACACCACGGTCTTCCCGTAGGCCCTGGCCACGATCGACTCCTCGGACAGCTCGGCGATGTAGGCGCCCAGGCGCATGGTGCCGCCCTTGTCGGTCACGTCGCGTTGGCTGTCCATGAGGTCGATGACCGGATGGGGGGTGGCCGGGTCGATCTCGGTGGAGTTGGCACCGGTCAGGCCCAACTCGTTGCGGCCGAACTCGATGGTCATGGCCTGCATGCCCAGGCACAGCCCCAGGCAGGGGATGCCGTTGGCCCGGGCGTAGCCGGCCGCCGCGATCTTGCCCTCGACGCCCCGCTCGCCGAACCCGCCGGGGATGACGATGCCGTCGAGATCGCGCAGGCGGCCCTCGGCCAGCAGGCCCTCGACCTCCTCGGCCTGGACCCACTCGACCTCGACCCGCGACCCGTGGTGGAACCCGCCGTGCTTGAGCGCCTCGACCACCGACAGGTAGGCGTCGGGCAGGCTGACGTACTTGCCGATGATGCCGACCCGCGCCGACCGCGTGGCCGACTCGATGCGCTCGACCAGCCGCTCCCACTCGGCCAGGTCGGCCACCGTGGCGTCGAGGCCGAGGTGGCGGCAGATCACGTCGTCGAAGCCCTCCTCGTGGAGCACGAGGGGCACCTCGTAGAGGTTGGCGGCGTCGGCCGCGTTGACGACCGCCTCGGTGGGCACGTCGCACAGCCGGGAGATCTTCTGCTTGAGCGAGTCGGACAGCGGGCGCTCGCTGCGGCACACGATCACGTCGGGCTGGATGCCCCGGGCCCGCAGCTCGGTCACCGAGTGCTGGGTGGGCTTGGTCTTCTGCTCGCCGGCCGGGCCGATGAACGGCACCAGCGTGACGTGGACGTAGCAGACGTTGCTGCGGCCGGCGTCGAGACGCAGCTGCCGGATGGCCTCGAGGAACGGCAGGATCTCGATGTCGCCCACCGTGCCGCCGATCTCGGTGATGACCACGTCGACGTCGTCGCCGGCGAGGCGGCTGATGCGCCGCTTGATCTCGTCGGTGATGTGGGGGATGACCTGGACGGTCTTGCCCAGGTAGTCACCGCGGCGCTCCGCGGCCAGCACGGCCGAGTAGATCGAGCCGGTGGTGGCGTTGCTGCCCCGCGACAGGGGCTCGTCGATGAACCGCTCGTAGTGCCCGAGGTCGAGGTCGGTCTCCCCGCCGTCGTCGGTGACGAACACCTCACCGTGCTCGAACGGGTTCATCGTGCCCGGATCAATGTTGATGTACGGGTCGAGCTTCTGCATCGTGACCCGCAATCCACGCATCTTCAGCAGACGGCCGAGAGATGCTCCCGTCAGCCCTTTTCCGAGCGAACTTGCAACCCCACCC
>DASXRH010000692.1:0-1853 GCA_036506715.1 Acidimicrobiales bacterium | reverse complement strand
GGCGCGGGAGAGACGGATGACGCCGAGCACCGCCTGCGGGTCGTCCGAGGCGAGGACGACGCCGGCCGACTCGATGGCAACGTCCGTGCCCGCGCCGATGGCGATGCCGACGTCGGCCTGGGCGAGCGCAGGGGCGTCGTTGACGCCGTCGCCGACCATCGCAACCTTGAGCCCGCGGCCGTGGAGGTCCTCGACGGCCCGGTCCTTGTCCTCGGGCAGCACCTCGGCGAACACCTCGTCGATGCCGAGGTCGCGCGCGACGGCCTCGGCCACGGGGCGGGCGTCGCCGGTGATCATCGCCACCTCGATGCCGAGGGCCTGCAGGTCGGCCACCGCCTGGCGCGCCTCGGGGCGGACCTCGTCCTCCAGCGCCAGCGCCCCGACGACCGCGTCCTCCCGCACCAGGTAGAGGACCGCCGCGCCTCGTCCGGTCCAGGACGCCACCGGCTCGGCCAGGGCCGCCGACAGGGCGAGGCCCCGCTCGCGCAGGAGGGCCGGCCCGCCGACGGCCAGGGGGACGCCGTCGACGGTGGCCTCGACCCCCCGCCCGGTGAGCGAGCGGAAGTCGCGGGCGGCCGGGGGCAGAGCCCCGCCCGGCGCGGCGGCCGCGGCGGCCACGATGGCCCGGGCCAGCGGGTGCTCGCTGTCGGACTCGACGGCGGCGGCCAGCCGCAGCGCGGTCTGCTCGTCGAGGTCGCCGGCGGCCGCCACCCCGACCACGACGTGGGCGCCGCGGGTCAGCGTGCCGGTCTTGTCGAACAGCACGACGTCGACGGTGCGCATGCGCTCGAGCGCCAGACGGTCCTTGACCAGGATCCCGGCCCGGGCCGCCACGGCCGTGGCCAGCGAGATCACCAGGGGGATCGCCAGGCCCAGCGCGTGGGGGCAGGCGATGACCAGCACGGTCACCGTGCGCTCGATGGCGGTGCCCACGTCGTCGACGAGCGACCAGACGACGAAGGTCACGACCCCGGCCCCGGTGGCCACCCAGAACAGGGCGGCGGCGAACCGGTCGGCCAGTAGCTGCGCCCGGCTGCTGCTGGCCTGGGCCTCGGCCACCAGCCTCTGGATGCCTGCCAGCGCCGTGTCCTCGCCCACGGCCTCGACCCGGACCCGCAGGGCCGAGTCGGTGGCCACCGTGCCGGCCACCACCCGGTCGCCGACGGTGCGGAGCACGGGCCGGGACTCGCCGGTGATCATCGACTCGTCGACGGCCGCCGCCCCGTCGACCACCGTGCCGTCGGCCGGCACCCGGGCGCCCGGGCGCACCAGCACCACGTCGCCGGGGGCGAGGTCGGCCAGCGGGACGGTGGTGACCTCACCGTCGGGACCGATCCGCCCGGCCTCGTCGGGCAGCAGCTCGGCGAGGGCGGACAGCGCTCCCCGGGCCTGGCCGATGGCCTTCATCTCCTGCCAGTGGCCGAGGAGCATGACCGTGACCAGCGTGGCCAGCTCCCACCAGAAGTCCAGGTCGAGGGCGCCCAGGCTGGTCAGCATCGAGGCCGTGTACGCCACGATGATGGCCAGCGCGATGAGCAGCATCATCCCTGGTTGCCGGGCCCGCACCTCGTCGCGGGCGCCGGTCAGGAACGGCCAGCCGCCCCACCAGAACACGATCGAGCCCAGCACGGGCTTGATCACCGAGATGCCGGGGACGTCGAGCGAGTAGCCGAACCAGTCCATGACCATCTCGCTGGTCACCACCAGCGGGATCGTGAGCGCCAGGCTCAGCCAGAACCGGCGGCGGAACGCCTCCGGGTCGTGGCCGGCGTGGTCGTTGTGGTCGTGCCCGCCCTCGTGGTGGGCATCGGGCGCATGACCGGGCTCGTGGCGGGCACTCTTGTGGTCGAGGT
>DASXRH010000691.1:0-1865 GCA_036506715.1 Acidimicrobiales bacterium | reverse complement strand
GCCTCCCAGGCCCCGCTGCTGGTGACGCTGCCGGGCGTGGCGCTGGCGGTGATCGACACCTCGGTCCCCGGGCTGGCGGGGGGCGGGCTGGCGGCGGAGTCGATCGAGTGGCTCGACCAGACGGCCGCCGAGGCCGACCGGCCGGTGCTGGTCTTCGGCCACCACCACGTGTGGAACCCCGACTCGGCCGAGCGGCCCGAGGCCTACTTCGGCGTCAACCCCGCCGATTCCGAGCGGCTGGTCGAGGTGGTGGCCCGCCGTCCCCGCATCGTCGGCTACTTCGCCGGCCACACCCACCGCAACCGGGTGCGGCGGTTCTCGGCGACCGGCGACGTCCCCTGGGTCGAGGTGGCGTGCGTCAAGGACTTCCCGGGGGCGTGGGCCGAGTACCGGGTGCACGAGGGCGGCATCCTCCAGGTGTTCCGGCGCATCTCCGCCCCCGCGGCCCTGGCCTGGAGCGAGAAGACCCGTGACATGTACGGCGGGCTCTACGAGTTCTACGCGTTCGGCGACCTCACCGACCGCTGCTTCCCCATCGCGGTCGACCGGCCGAGCAGGTAGGGCGCGCATGCTCTGACTTGTCGCCGGGCGGGGCGATGCCCCAGGGTACGGGCCGTGAGCGCCGCCCCGTCCCACCCGACCCCCCCGCCCGCCGGGCCCCTGGTGGGCCTGCGGGTCCTCGACCTGGCCACCGTGGTCGCCGGACCGGGAGCCGCCCGCTACCTGGCCGACTTCGGGGCCGACGTGCTGAAGATCGAGCGGCCGGGCGGCGGCGACTCGACCCGCACGATGGGCCTGCCCGACCCCCGCGACGGCACCTCCGCCTACTGGAAGGTGGTGGGGCGGAACAAGCGGTGCGCCACCGTCGACCTCAAGTCCGACGCCGGCCGCGACGCCGTGCTGGCCCTGGTGGACGAGGCCCACGTGGTGGTGGAGAACTTCCGACCCGGGGTGCTGGAGCGCCTGGGCCTCGGCCCCGATGTGCTGCTGGCCCGCAACCCCGGCCTGGTGATCCTGCGGGTCACCGCCTTCGGGCAGGACGGCCCCTACGCCGGGCGGCCGGGGTTCGCCACGCTGGCCGAGGCGATGTCCGGGTTCGCCGCCATCAACGGCGAGGCCGACGGCGGGCCGCTGCTGCCCCCCATCGCCCTCACCGACGAGGTCACGGCGCTGGCCGGCGCGTTCGCGGTGATGGCGGCGCTGCACGCGGGCGTGGGGCAGGTGGTGGACGTGTCGCTGCTCGACTCGCTGCTGCAGTGCATGGGGCCGCTGCCGGCCGCCTACGGGATGACCGGCTTCGTGCAGGAGCGCAGCGGGTCGAGCCTGCCGTACTCGGTGCCCCGGGGGACCTGGCGCTGCGGCGACGGCGGGTGGGTGGCGGTGTCGGCCTCGGCCGAGTCGGTGGGCCGCCGGGTCATGGAGCTGATCGGCCTGGGGGGGCGCGACGACCTGGGCTCGTTCGCCGGCCGCATCGCCGCCCGGGACGAGATCGACGCCCACATCACCGCGTTCTGCTCGTCCCGTACCGTCGGCGAGGTGGTGGCCGCGTTCGAGGCCGCCCACGCGGCCGCCGCCCCCGTCTACGACATGGCCGACGTGTTCGCCGATCCCCAGGTCGTGGCCCGGGGCAGCATCGTCGAGGCCGACGGGGTGCCGATGCAGGGCCTGGTGGCCCGGTTCTCGGCCACCCCCGGGTCGGTCCGGTGGGCCGGCCGGCCCCTCGGCGCCGACGATCCGCCGGCCTGGGCCGACTGACGGCGGTGTTCGGCCTGCCGCTCGACCTCGACCGCCGCGGCGGCCGGTTCGCGGCCCGGGGCCACGAACTGGCGCGCGGTGCCTGCGATTTGCGCAGGTTTCGCGCGCCA
>DASXRH010000690.1:0-2329 GCA_036506715.1 Acidimicrobiales bacterium | reverse complement strand
GGCACCGAGCTCCTGGCCGGCGCCGCCACCGTCTGACCCGCGCCCGACCGACCCGGGAAACGTCGCCGAAACCTCGACCCGGCATGCTCACGCGGTGGTTGGTGCGCTCACGGGCTACACGATCGGCATCACCGGCCATCGGCGCTGGGAGGAGCAGGCCGAGATGCTGGCGCGCCGGGGCGCCCAGATCGTCCACGGCCCGGTCATGCACACCTCGCTGCTCCACGACTCCGACGCCACCGTGCGGGCCACCGCCGAGCTGCTCCGCGCCCCGCCCGACCTGGTGGTCCTCACCACCGGGATCGGCACCCGCTCGTGGTTCGCGGCCGCCGAGAGCGCCGGCCTCGACGGCGGGCTGCGGGCGGTGGGCCGGGGCGCCACCGTGCTGGCCCGGGGCCCGAAGGCCCGCAGCGCCGCGATCGGCGCCGGCCTCGAGGTCGACTGGCAGGCGGCCGGCGAGACCAGCGCCGAGGTGGTCCGCCACCTGGGTGCCCTCGGGGTCACCGGCCGCCGGGTGGCGGTCCAGCGTGACGGCGGCGACCCGAGGCTGGCCGACGGCATCCGCCGGCTGGGCGCCGACGTGGTCGACGTGCCCGTGTACCGCTGGCAGCTGCCCGACTCGACCGCCCCCGCGCTGCGGCTGATCGAGGCGGCCTGCGGGGGCCGGCTCGACGCCGTGACCTTCACCTGCGCCTACGCGGTGGACAACACGTTCGCCCTCGCCCCCGACGCCGGGGCCCTGCGGGCGGCGCTCGCCGGCCCCGCCCACGCCGTGGCCGTCGGCCCGGTGTGCGCCTCCGCCCTCCGCCGCCACGGCGTCGAGCGGGTGGTCGAACCCGGCCGGGCCCGGCTGGGCGCCATGGTCCAGGCCGTGGTGGCGGCGCTGGGCGCCGCCCACCGGCGGCTCGGGCACGCCGGCGCCACCCGGCGCTGGCAGGGGGCGGTCCTGGTCGACGAGGGCAGCGGCGCCGTCACCGCGCTCACCCCCAGCGAGGCCCGCGTCCTCGACGCCCTGGTGCGCCGATCCCCCGCCGTCGTGCCCAAGGCCTCCCTGGTCGACGACGGCGTCGACCCCCACGCCGCCGAGGCGGCCGTGGGCCGGCTGCGGGCCAAGCTCGGGCCGCTGGGGGCGGCGATCCGGACCGTGCCCCGCCGGGGCTACGTGTGCTCGTTGGACGTGACGGACACGCCCGCGCCTGCTGCGTCGAGGGCCCGCAGCCGGGTCAGGGCGGCGGCCGACGGCGACCCGGGCTCGGCCACGTAGACGACCAGGCGCTGGTCGGTGCCGGGGACGTGGAGGATCGGCCAGTCGATCGTCAGGTGTGGCCCACGGCCTCGATCCCCTACCCGGTGTCGACGACGGCCCTCACCATGGTCACCGCCATGTACGGCCCCGACCAGCCCGAGTACGGCGAGCTGGCCTGGTGACCGGCTCGATGCGCACCGCGCACTGCTTGTAGTTGGGCTCGCGGCTGATCGGGTCGAACTGGTCGTCGGTGAGGCGGTTGACGCAGCGCTCGTCCCAGTGGAACGGGATGAACACCTCGCCCGGGCGGCCGATGGCCGTGACCCGCACCCGGATGCGGTCGACCGACCCCCGGGTCGAGCTGACCCGCACCCAGTCGCCGCCCGTGACCCCGAGGGCGGCGGCGTCGTCGGGGTGGACCTCGACCCACGCCTCGGGCGCCAGCGCCTCCAGGATCGGCACCCGCCCGGTCTTGGTGCGGGTGTGCCAGTGCTCCACGGTGCGGCCGGTGTTGAGCAGGAACGGGTAGGCGGGCCCGGGGGCGTCCCGGATGGGCTCGGGCTCGACGGCCAGCACCCGGGGGCGGCCGCCGGGCCGGTTGACGACCCCGCCGGCGTAGAGCCGGGCGGTGCCGCCCAGCGGGACGTCGGGGTCGCCGGCGGGGCACGGCCACTGGACCCCGCCGGCGGCATCGATGCGGTCCCAGGTGATGCCGCTGTAGTCGCACGGGCGGCCGGCCGACACCCGGCGCCACTCCGCGAACGCGTCCTCGGGACCGGTCCAGCCGGGGAACAGCTCGTCGGCGCAGCCCCACCGGCGGGCCAGGTCCACCACGATGGCGAAGTCGGTGCGGGCCTCGCCCGGCGGGTCGACGGCGGCCCGCACCCGCGACACACGGCGCTCGCTGTTGGTGTACGTGCCGTCCTTCTCGCCCCAGATCGCGGCGGGCAGGACAACGTCGGCCAGGGCCGTGGTCGGGGTCTCGAACCCGTCCTGCACGACCAGCAGGTCGAGCCGGCCGAAGGCGAGCTCGCGCAGCTCCCGGTTCGGGAAGGACACGACCGGGTTCGTTCCGATGACCCA
>DASXRH010000689.1:0-4905 GCA_036506715.1 Acidimicrobiales bacterium | reverse complement strand
CTGGCCAGGGAGAAGTTCGACGTGCCCCGGGTGGTGGCCCGCATCTACGACCCCCGCCGGGCCGTCATCTACGAGCGCCTCGGCATCCCCACCATCGCCACCGTCCAGTGGACGATCGACCGCACGCTCCGCAAGCTGCTGCCCGACGCCACCGAGAGCGACTGGGTCGACCCGTCGGCCAAGGTCGTGGTGGTCGAGCGGTCGGTGGCCCCCAGCTGGGCCGGCCGGCCGCTCAGCGAGATCGAGATGCCCGGCGTGGCCCGGGCGGTGGCCGTCAGCCGCATGGGCACCGCCCAGGTGGCCACGCCCGACCTGGTCACCCAGGACGGCGATGTGGTCTACCTGGCCGTGGCCATCGGGCACCTCGACGAGATCGACGCCCACCTGGCCGGCAACGGCAGCGTGGTCCATGGCTGAGCCCGCCCGTCCCCGGCCCGCCCAGCCCGGAGTCACCCGATGAAGGTCGTCATCGCCGGCGGGGGCGCCGTCGGCGCCTTCATCGCCGGCGAGCTGCAGCAGGCCGGCCACGAGGTCCACATCATCGAGCAGGACGGCGACCGCGTCACCCGCATGCAGAAGGCGGGCGAGCCGGCCGGGGTCGAGTGGCACGTGGCCGACGCCTGCGAGGTCAACAGCCTGCGGGTCATCGGCCTGGCCGACGCCGACGTGGTGGCCGCCGTCACCGGCGACGACGAGGACAACCTGGTCACGAGCCTGCTGGCCAAGCAGGAGTTCGCGGTGCCCCGGGTGGTGGCCAGGGTGAACAACCCCAAGAACGAGTGGATGTTCAACGAGAACTGGGGCGTCGACGTGGCCGTGTCGACCCCCCACCTGCTCACCGCCCTGGTCGAGGAGGCCGTCAGCGTCGGCTCCCTGGTGCGGTTGCTGTCGTTCGAGGGCGGGCGGGCCAGCCTCATCGAGGTCACGCTGGCCGGCGACAGCCCGGCGTCCGACCTGGAGGTCGTCGAGCTGGGTCTGCCCCGCGACTCGACCGTGGTGGCGGTGCTGCGCAACGACCGGGTGATCGTCCCCCGGGGCGACACCCGGCTCCAGGCCGGCGACGAGGTGCTGGTGCTGGTCACGGCCGAGAGCATCGACGAGGTGCGCGAGATCCTCACCGGGTCCTGACTCGGGGCACTGGTCAGCCCAGCCGGCGGTGCAGGCGGCCGGCGATGTAGAGGCCGGTCGGCGGCCCGTCGGGACGGGTCACGAACACGACGTGCTCGCGGGTGTGGCTGGCCGGGTCGCGCATGGCGAACACCGCGCCCACGCCGTCGACGGCGGCGAGCGGCAGCTCGGCGTCGCGCACGCCGAGGGCCTGGAGGACGCCCGACGGCTCGGTGACCAGCACAGGAGCCCCGCCGGCGCCGCCCCGGACGGTGACCCGCTGGTGGAGCCGCTCGTACACGCCGTCGTGGCCGGCCAGGTCGGGGCCCGGCCCGCCGCGGCCCGGCGCGATGGCCGGGCGGTCGGCGGCGTCGGGGCCCACGTCGAGCAGGTCCTCCGCCAGCCGGTCGAGCAGCGCCTGGGCCACCGCCCCGCCGGGCGGACTGTTGGTCATGACGCAGATGGCGGTGCGGCGCTCGGGGACGATCCGCAGGCAGGCCCGCTGCCCGAAGGTGTCGGCGTCCTGGCCCAGCACCACCAGCTCGCCCCAGCGGCGCACGGTCCAGCCGAGGGCCTGCTCCTCGCCGGGGATCGGGCACTCGACGTGGACCCGGGCCATGGCGGCCACGTCGGCCGGCGCCAGCAGGTCGGTGCCGTCGGCGGCCCGTCCGCCGTCGAGGTGCATGCGGGCGAAGGCCAGCAGCTCGCCGGGCGGCGCCAGGACGCCGCCCATGGGGCCGTTGGACCTGGTCAGCGCCCACCGGGCCTGGCGGGACGGCTCGCCGCCGGGCGTCTGGACGTGTCCGACGGCCACGTTGTGCAGCAGCGCGTGCTGGGGGAGGGTGAGCGTGGCCCGGCACCCGAGCGGCCGGGTGAGCCGGCGGCGCAGGACCCGGTCGAAGTGCTCGCCGGTGGCCTCCTCCAGCAGCCGGCCGATCACGGCGTAGCCGGTGTTGCAGAAGCTGTACGCCTCGTCGGTCGGGTGGATCTGGCCCAGGCCCGCCAGCGTGGCCATGTAGCGCTGGAGGGCGTCGGCGTTCCAGCCGGTGTCGATGAGGTGGTCGCCCTCGATGCCGCTGGTGTGGGTGAGCAGGTGGCGGGGGGTGATCTCGATGGTGGCCCCGGGGTCGGCGACCATGAACTCCTGGAGCTGGGCCCGCACCGGCTCGTCCAGCGACACCACCCCGGCGGCCTGGGCCTGGAGCACCAGGGTCGCGGTGTACACCTTGGTGATCGAGCCGATCTGGAACAGGGTGTCGGGCGTGACCGGCACCCGGGTGGCGACGTTGCCCACGCCGTAGGTGGCGATGGCCACGTCGTCGCCCACCAGCACGCCGCAGGCCGCGCCGGGCAGCTTGTGCTCGGCGGCGATCTCGGCGAGCAGCCCGTCGAGGCGGGGCCGGTAGGCGGAGAGGTCGCCCATGTCCCCGGGGACGGTAGCCGGGCGCCCGCCCGGGCGGCTGCCCGGCGAGCTACCTCGGCGGGACGGCGGCGGCCCCGGGCGGGGTGCGCCGGCGCCGCCACCAGCGGACCGCCACCAGGGCCAGCGCCGCCGGCACCAGGAAGGGGAGGGCGAACCCGGCGGCGGCCGTGGCCACCCGGCCGGTGCCGACCAGCACCACCCACCCGCCGTGGAGCCCGTCCCGGAAGCCGGGGGCGCCGTCGGCCGGGGTGGACCTGGCCTCCTCGCCCAGGTGGACGGTCAGGGTACCCAGCGCCACCTGGTCGGCCAGCACCCGCTGCTGGCCCAGCAGCGACTCGAGCTCGGCCTCCCGGGAGGCCAGCTCGCCCTCCACCAGGGCCAGGTCGCTCACGTTGCCCGACTGGGCCAGCAGGCCCCGCACCCGTTCGACGCTGGCCTGCAGGGAGGCGACCCGGCTGTCGACGTCGACCACCTGGGCGGTGACGTCCTCGGCCTTGACCGTCTCGCGCTCGACGTGGCCGAGGTCGGCGACGGCGGCCCGCACGTCCTCGAACCGGTCGGCGGGGATGCGCAGCGTGATGTCGGCCTCGCGGTCGGCGGCCCGGGTCTGGTCGTCGGCCACGAACCCGCCATGGTCCGACGCCAGCGCCCGCACGTCGGCGGCGGCGTCGCCCACGTCGTCGACGGTGAGCCGGACCTCGCCGGTGCGGACCACGTCGCGGGCCGCGGCGAGTGCCCGGGGGTCGGTGGCCAGCGCCAGCGGGGCGCCCCCGCCGGCTCCGGAGGCGCCCTCCCCGGCCGGGGCGGGGGCGACTTCCGCCGTGCCGGCTCCCGCGTCGGGGCCCGCGCCCCCTCCGCTGTCGGCCGAGCTGTCGCGGTCACCCTGCGAGGCGCAGCCCCACAGCAGGCCCACCGCCGCCACCGTCGCCGCCACCCGCACCATCGCGTTCGTCCGCATGCCTGCTCAGACGTCACGCCCGCCAGGCCCGGTTCCCGGGACGTGGGAACCCGGGCGACGCCCTGGGGCGTCGGTACGGCATGAAGACGGAGTCCGCCGTGGACGGCGGCGGGGCCTGAGGCGAGCGGGGCGTCGGGCACTACCCTGGAGGGGTCAATGAGCACCCGCCGACTCATCCTCGCCGCCCTGCTGTGCGGGCTCGCCATCCTCGTGGCCTTCACCGTCCAGGTGGCGATCCTGCTCTGATCCGCAGGCAGAGCGGCCCCGGCCAGCGGGTGGGTGCCGGCCGGTAGAGTCCGGGGGCAACGGCCCCATCACACCCTGGAGGTGGTCCCCACGGCCGATCACTTCGACGTCGTCGTCATCGGCGGCGGTCCCGGCGGCTACGCCTCGGCGCTCTACGGCGCCAGCGCCGGGCTCAACATCGCACTCGTCGAGCAGCGCTGGGTGGGCGGCACCTGCCTCAACGTCGGCTGCATCCCCGCCAAGGAGCTGCTCGAGACGGCCCACGTGTACCGCACGGTGGCCGGCGCCGCGTCCTTCGGCGTCAACGCCGGCGAGCCCCAGCTCGACTGGGCGGTCACCCAGCAGCGCAAGCAGGCGGTGGTCGACGAGCTCGTCGGCGGCGTCACGCAGCTCCTGAAGGGGCGCAAGGTCACCATCTACGACGGCCACGCCCGACTCGGCGCCGGCCACAAGATCACCATCTCGCCGGTGGGCGAGGCGACGGGCGGCGACGACGTCGAGATCACCGGCGACGCCGTGATCATCGCCGCCGGCTCCGAGACCCGCACCATCCCCGGCTTCGACGTCGACGGCACCGTCGTCATGACGTCCGACGAGCTGCTGTCGATGCCCGAGGTGCCCGGCACCGCGGTCGTCATCGGCGGCGGGGCCATCGGCTGCGAGTTCGCTTCGATGATGGCCGATCTGGGTACCCAGGTCACCGTGCTGGAGGTCCTGCCCAAGATCCTGCCCGGGTGCGACAAGGACGTCACCCAGGTGGTCGAGCGCTCGTTCAAGAAGCGGGGCATCGAGGTCCGCACCGGGGTGAAGGTCACCGGCCACGAGCCCGGCGACGGGGGCACCGTCGTCAACGTCGAGGGCGCCGACCCCATCAAGACCGACGTCGTGGTCGTGTCGGTGGGCCGCCGGCCCAATACCTCCGACCTCGGCCTCGACGGCACCGCCGTCGCCATCGATGAGCGCGGGTTCGTCGTGGTCGACGAGCGCTGCCGCACCGGCGAGGACGGCGTGTGGGCCGTCGGCGACTGCATCGACACGCCGGCCCTGGCCCACGTCGGGTTCGCCGAGGGCATGGTCGCCATCGACGACATCCTGGGCGAGGACCCGGTGCCCATCGACTACGGCAAGGTGCCCTGGGGCATCTACAGCCGGCCCGAGGTCGCCTTCGCCG
>DASXRH010000688.1:0-2748 GCA_036506715.1 Acidimicrobiales bacterium | reverse complement strand
CAGTAGACGCTCTCCAGCGACGTGTGGCGCCTGATCCGGCCGTTGAACCACTGGCGCACCAGCCCGAGCGTGGTGGGGAACGGCCGGCCGTCGTAGCGGTCGATCGTCTCCATCAGCCGGTCCTCCTGCTCGCGGGTGATCGTGCCGTCGAGCAGCCGGACCCAGGCCTGCTGGTGGTAGCGGGTGCGCCAGGTGGTCACGGCGTCGGCCAGCAGGTGGAGCTGCACGCCCCGCTGGTGCTCGCCGGTCCACACATCGGGCAGCGACCGGCCCAGCTCGGCGTGCCACATCAGCGGGGGCAGGTCGTCGATGGCGATCACCATCCCGACGTGGTTGACCGGGCTGTTGGTGGCGGTCTGGATGGCCCGGTCGGCCAGCGACGTGCCCCGGAACAGCCAGATGTCGCCGGTGGAGGCCGTCGCCACCGCCTCGTCGAGGCCGAGCCGCGTGGTGGTCGTCACGGCCGGTAGCGTACGGACCGGTGCGGCTCGGTTGGAAGATCCTCGGCCTCGCCGGTCTGGCCGGCGTGGCGGCCACCGGCGTGATCGTGGCCCGCGGGCGGCGGTCCCACCGCGCCTACGAGCCCGACGAGCTGCGCCAGCGGCTGCACCAGCGCCTGGCCGAGTCCCGGGCCGACGGTCGCCAGGGCGCCCACCGCCCGACCCCGCGGTGACGGCGCGGACGCCGCGGTGACGGCTCAGGCCGGCTGCAGGTCGACCAGGCGGTAGGCCCAGGGCCGGCTCTCGCGGTGCACGTGGCAGGTGAGCTGGGCGGGCGCCGCCCGCTCGCGCCGGAGCACGACGGCCAGGGCGTCGCCCCGGCCCCGGGGCTCGAGGACGACGACGACCGTGCCCTCCTCGGGCCCGAGCTCGGTGGACACGACCGTGATGCCGTCCAGCCGGCGCTCGCCCAGGTGGCGGCGGGCGTGCCACTCGGCCACCTGCACCGCCGGGGGGTGGCAGCTGCGCCCCCGGTAGCGGTCGAGGGCGATCAGCCCGGCGCGGTGGTCGGCCAGCAGGGCCGCCGCCTCGTCCGGCTGGACCCGCCCGTAGTAGGCGCCGTCGGGCAGGCACACGATGTTGGCGGCGAAGCGGTCGCCGCCGACGTGGGACACCTCCCAGACGTCGGGGGCGTGCGCCTCGACGAGCGCCCGCACCACCGGCCGGCCGCGGTCGGCGCAGCAGGGGTCGTGGCGCCCGTTGGTGCACACCATGGGGAGCGTCGGCGGCCCCGGCCGGCCGAGGCCGGGCGGGTCGGGGAACGCCGTGACACCGAGGTCGATGTCGAGCAGCGCCTCGGGGCGGTCGGCCGGCAGCGTGAGCTGCTCGACCCAGGCCCGTTCGACCCCGCTGTGGGCGAGGAACACCGTGCGGTCGCCCGACCGGCGGCGGTCGCCGGTCCGCCGGGCCACGAGGGCCCGCACCCGGTGGCCGGCCGCGTGGGCCTCGAGCGCCTCGGCCACGGCGGCGTCGAGCCCGCTGGCGCGCAGGGCATCGCGGCCCCAGGCCCCCGGCTGCTCGACGATGAGCCAGCGCTGGACCCGGGACGCGGTGCCGGCCATCGGCTCCTCCCGGGCCAGCGACTCGGTGGCGCACCGCAGCGTGAGCCGCTCAGCCATCGCCGGCCCGCGGGCCGCTGCGCAGCGCGCCCTCCCGGATGAGGCGGCGCGCGAGTACGGCCCGGCTGGGCTGGTCGAGCAGGTCGGCCAGGTCGGCGACCCGGTGGGGGGCGCCGTCGAGCAGGCGGCGCACAGCCGGCTCCAGCGCCGCCGGCATGTCGACCCGGCGGTCGCCCAGCGTCAGCCGCAGCAGCGGCGGTGCGCCGTCGACGGCCAGGGCGGCCACGGTGCCCGGTCGCCGGCGGACGACGGTTGCGTCGTCGACGGCGCCCAGCGCCGCGATCTCGAGCAGCTGGCCCTCGAGGAAGGGGGTGCGGCCGGCCACGAACCGGTCGCGCAGCCGGCGGGCGACCTCGCCGGGCTCGACCCGGCCGAGCCAGTCGGCCAGGTCGGCGACGGTGGCCTTGACGGCCCCGGCGGCCAGGTCGTCGTCGTAGGGCCAGCCGGCGGGCAGGCTGCGGCGGAAGACGACGTCGTCGCCGGCCAGCTCGACGATCTCGGCCAGCACGTCATGGGCGGTGGTGACGAGGATGCCGACGGTGAGGTGCAGCGACACGCCCGCCTGGGCGGCCGCCGAGTGGATCACGCCCCGAGGGAGGTAGAGGGCGTCGCCGGGCGCCATCTCGGCCTCGAACAGCACCGGCTGGGCGGCGGCCACGTCGTGGTCGGAGCGCTGGCGGGCGAGCGGGCTGTCGAGCGCCGGCTGGCGCACCACCCAGTGCTTGGACCCCGCCACCTGGAGGACGAACACGTCGTGGGTGTCGTGGTGAGGGGCGAGGCCGGCGGCGCCGGCGGGGGTCAGGTAGGCGTTGGCCTGGACGGGGTGGCCGAGCGCCAGCTCGAGGTCGCGGCAGAACCGGGTGGTGGGGGGCCACCAGCGGTGCAGGCCCTGGAGGACGATCGTGGCGCCGTCGGCGAACAGGTCGAGCACGCGGCCGGTGTCGACCAGGTCGTCGACGGTCTCGCCGCCGGTGCGGGCCCGGCGGGTGTAGCTCGCCGGCGGGAGGACGTCGCCGTCACGCACCACCCGGAACGCCGGCCGGCGCAGGCCGGTGGCCGTGAGCGCGCGGTCGACGTCGGCCAGCGACAGGATGTCCTCGAACGACCCGGCGTGGCGCCGGAGCGGCGCC
>DASXRH010000687.1:0-5100 GCA_036506715.1 Acidimicrobiales bacterium | reverse complement strand
GTACGGCGCCACCGGGCTCACGGCCTACGTCGGCATCATGGACGTGGGCAGGGTGCGGGAGGGCGAGACGGTGGTGGTGTCGGCCGCCGCCGGGGCCACCGGCTCGCTGGCCGCCCAGATCGCCAAGATCCAGGGGTGCCGGGTCGTCGGGATCTGCGGGCGCGACGACAAGGCCCGGTGGCTGACCGACGAGCTGGGCCTCGACGGGGTCATCAACCACGCCACCGAGAACGTGGGCCAGCGCTTGCGCGAGCTGTGCCCCGACCGGGTCGACGTGTACTTCGACAACGTGGGCGGCCCCATCCTCGACGCGGTGCTCGACCGGCTGAACATGCACGCCCGGGTCGTGCTGTGCGGCGCGATCGCCATCTACAACGAGCACGGGCGGCCCCCCGGCCCGGCCAACTACTTCCAGCTCATCAACCGCCGGGCCCGCATGGAGGGCTTCCTGTCCCTCGACCACTGGGACCGGTTCGGCGAGGTGGCCGGCATCCTCGGCACGTGGATGGCCGAGGGGCGGCTGCACTACCGCACCGAGGTCTACGAGGGCCTCGGGTCAGCGGTCGACGCCCTCAACGCCCTGTTCACCGGCGCCAACACCGGCAAGACCGTCATCCGCCTCTGACCCGCTCACCTCCCCGGTGCCACCACGGGCTCCCGCTCCTCGGGGATGACGATCACCTCCCGGTCCAGGTCGTCGTGCAGCGCCAGCATCACGACCGGCCCGAGGAGGAAGGCGAGCACCAGCACCGCCACGGCCACCAGCGTCCACCACCCCCTCGGGCCCAGCCGGATGGGAGCGATCTCGGGATCGGTCACGTGGTCCCCGTGATCATGTCCACGCTCCTAGAGACGTCCGGCACGGCCGCAGGGTTCCCATCGATCGCCATCGGCCACACCCTCCAGACGCGGCGGCGCCCCCGGAGGTTGACGCGAGCTCAGCTTTTTTCGGCGGGGGCCAGCTGGGCGGCCAGGGTGTCCTCGTCGGCGGCCGGGAGCTGGCAGGCGTAGTGGCGGCACACGTAGGCCCGGCCGTCGTCGCGGCCGGCCCACAGCGGCGAGTCGTAGCGTTCGCCCCAGGCCAGCACCGTCCGGGGCAGGTAGGTGCGCTGCACCAGCCTCACCAGGTCGGGGCGGTCGCCGGCCACCACCACCTCGTCGAGGCCGGCGGTCGCCTGGTCGACGGCCACCAGCAGGTGGCCGAAGGCGGTGGGGTGGCGGGTGGCCAGCGGGCCGGCCAGCCGCAGGATCTGCTCGGCGTGGTGGCGGTAGCGGTCGTCGCCGGTCAGCGCCGCCAGCCGCTGGAAGGCCACCGCCGCCAGGCTGTTGGCGCTGGGGGTGGCGTTGTCCATCAGGTCCTTGTTCCGGGTGACCAGCTGCTCGGCGTCCTGCCCGGTCGTGAACAGCCCGCCCCGCACCGCGTCCCAGAACAGGTCGCCGAGGGCATCGGCCGTGGCGCGGGCCTCCGCGATCCAGCGGGCCTCGCCGGTGGCCTCGGCCAGGCGCACGAACGCGTCGACCAGGGCCGCGTGGTCGGCGGCGAAGGCCAGGTGGCGGGCGCCGCCGTCGGCCTGCCATGACCGCAGCCAGCGGCCGTCGCCGCGTCGCAGCGCGCCCACCAGGAACTCGCCGGTGGCGACCGCCGCGGCCCGCCAGTCGTCCCGCCCGGTGGCGGCGGCCGCCTCGGCCAGCGCCCCCAGCATGAGCCCGTTCCACTCGGTGAGCACCTTGTCGTCGAGGCCGGGGCGCACCCGCTCGGCCCGGGCGGCGAACAGCCGGGCCCGGGCCTCCTCGATGCGGGGCGGCCGGGCCAGGTCGCCCACCTGGTGCAGGCGGTTGAGGATGGTGCGGCCCTCGAAGTTGCCGCCCGGCGTGACCCCGTAGAAGGCCATGACCTCGTCGGCCCAGGCGGCGTCGCCACCGAGGGCGTCCGTCACCTGGTCGGGCGTCCACACGTAGAAGCGGCCCTCCTCGCCCTCGCTGTCGGCGTCCTCGGCCGAGAAGAAGCCACCGTCGGGGTGGCGCAGGTCGCGCAGGACGTAGCCCACCGTCTCCTCCACCACCTGGCGGTAGCGGTCGAGCCCGGTGACCTGCCAGGCGTGGAGGTAGACCCGGGTGAGCAGCGCCTGGTCGTAGAGCATCTTCTCGAAGTGGGGGACCAGCCAGCGGTCGTCGACCGAGTAGCGGGCGAACCCGCCGCCAAGATGGTCGTAGATCCCGCCCGCCGCCATGTTGTCGAGCGACGTCACCACCAGGTCGCGGCCGGACGGCGACCGCAGCAGCAGGTCGAGGCTCATGGCCTGGGGGAACTTGGGGGCGGCGCCGAACCCGCCCCGCTCGCG
Organism: Acidimicrobiales bacterium; assembly: GCA_036506715.1. Classification (GTDB taxonomy): domain Bacteria; phylum Actinomycetota; class Acidimicrobiia; order Acidimicrobiales; family VFJN01; genus ZC4RG19. Next base: position 2,758 of record DASXRH010000687.1, on the reverse strand, counting down.
GTCGTGTTGCTCGCGCAGCAGCTCGTAGGCCCCGGCCAGGGCGTCCGCCCCCGGCAGGTCGTCGGCCGGCTCGACCAGCGCCGAGCGGCCCAGCGCCCCGGTGAGCTGCCCGGCCTGCGTGTCGATGTCGGTCCGTCGGGTGTGCCACAGCTCGTCGATGCGCCGCACCAGGTCGGGGAAGGCGATCATCCCGCCCCGGGGCTCGCGGGGGAAGTAGGTGCCGCCGAAGAACGGGCGGCCCTCGGGGGTCAGGAACACGGTCATCGGCCAGCCGCCCTGGCCGGTCATGGCCTGCACCGCCTCCATGTAGATCTCGTCGACGTCGGGCCGCTCCTCGCGGTCGACCTTGACGTTGACGAACGTGGCGTTCATGAGCGCCGCCACCTCGTCGTCCTCGAAAGACTCGTGCGCCATGACGTGGCACCAGTGGCAGGAGGAGTAGCCCACCGACAGCAGGATGGGCTTGTCGGCCTCGCGGGCGGCGGCGAACGCCTCGTCCCCCCAGGCGTACCAGTCGACCGGGTTGGCGGCGTGCTGGCGGAGGTAGGGGCTGGTCTCGGCGGCCAGGCGGTTCATGGGCCCACGCTAGGTTCCCCCCATGCAGATCAGCCTGGACGGGAAGGTCGCCCTGGTCACGGGCGCGAGCCGGGGCATCGGCAAGGCCATCGCCACGGCGTTCGCCGGCGCGGGCGCGGCGGTGATGCTGTCGTCGCGCAAGCAGGACGCGCTCGAGGAGGCGGCCGACGACATCGCCGCCGGCGGCGCCCCCGGCCAGACCGCGGTGTTCGCCGCCAACGCCGGCGAGCCCGACCAGATCACCGCCTGCGTGGCCGCCACCATGGACCGCTTCGGGCGCATCGACATCCTGGTGAACAACGCCGCCACCAACCCCTACATGGGCCGCCCCATCGACATCGACCTGCCCCGCTTCGACAAGACCTGGCAGGTCAACTACCGGGGGCCGGTGGTGTGGGTCCAGGAGGCGTGGCGGGCGTCGATGGCCGACCACGGCGGCACGGTCATCAACATGGCCAGCATCGGCGGCATGTCGGTCGAGCCCGCCATCGGCCACTACAACGTGACCAAGGCCGCTCTCATCCACCTCACCAGCACGCTGGCCGCCGACCTGTCGCCCGGGGTACGGGTCAACGCCATCGCCCCCGGCCTGGTCAAGACCGACATGGCCCGGGCGCTGTGGGAGCCGGCCGAGGCCGGCATCGCCGCCCGCACCCCGCTGGGGCGCCTGGGCGAGCCGGCCGACGTGGCCAACGCGGCGCTGTTCCTGGCCAGCGACCTGTCGTCGTGGATCACCGGCCACACGCTGGTGGTCGACGGCGGGGCGCTGCTGCGGGCGTCGCTGTAGCCCACCGGCCCACCGGCCCACCTGCCCGCCGGCCGCCGGGTCAGTCCAGGCGGGTCCGGGCCACCTTGCCGGAGGTGGTGCGGGGCAGGTCCGGCACCAGGTCGAGCTGGCGGGGGGCGGCGTAGGCGGGCAGCTCGGCCCGCACCGCGTCGCGCAGGTCGAGCAGCGACGGCGGGTCGGCCGGGTCGGCCGCCACCACCAGGGCCACGACGACCTGGCCCCACTGGGGGTCGGGCCGGCCGACCACCGCCACCTCGGCCACTGCCGGATGGCGGGCCAGGACCCGCTCGACCGCCGCCGGCCACACGTTCTCGCCGCCGGTCACGACGACGTCGTCGGTGCGGCCGAACACCCGGAGCAGGCCGGCCTCGGCGTCCCAGGCCCCGGCGTCGCCGGTGGGGAGCCAGCCGTCGCGGTCCCGGGGATCGGTGCCGTCGCGGTAGGCCCGTGCCAGCATCGGTCCCCGCAGCCGGATCTCGCCGTCGACCACCCGGACCTCGACCCCGTCGAGGGGCACGCCGTCGTACACGATGCCGCTGCCGGTCTCGGTCATGCCGTAGGTGGTCACGGCGTTGGCCGGCAGGTCGGGGGGCATGGCCGAGCCGCCCAGCACCACGGTCCGGAAGCCCGACGCGTCGAGCCGGGCCAGCACGGTGGGGACCAGCGACACCAGCGTGCACCCGCCGGTGGCCGCCGCCGCCTCGACGGCGGCGGCGTCGACGCCGTCGTGCAGCGTGAGCGGGGTACCGGTGACAAGGGCCCGGGTGACGACGGCCAGGCCGCCGACGTGGGCCAGGGGCAGGCAGGCCAGCCACCGGTCGCGCGCCGGATCGACGGCCAGCCGGGCGCTGGTGGCCCGGGCCGAGGCGGCCACGGCGTCGTGGGTGAGCACCGCGGCCTTGGGCTCGCCGGTGGTGCCGCTGGTGGCCACGACGAGGGCGTCGCCGTCCTCGACGGGCTCGCCCGGCCGGGCGGCGGCCAGCAGCCGGTCGCGGGCCGGGCCCGGCAGCCGGGGGTCGAGCGGGAGCACGGCGTCGCCCGCGTCCCAGGCCCGGCGCAGGTCGTCGACGAAGCCGGGCGTGCCCCGCGCATCGACGACGATCAGGCGGCGCACGGGGTCAGACCGGTGCGTCGGTCACGGTGGCCTGGGCCACCGGTCGGCGTCGCCCTCGCTGTAGACACTGCATGGTGACCCCCGAGGTCACGGCGTCGCGGTCCGGCTCGGCCGAGGTGGGGTCGGGCGGCGGTAACGCCGCGAGCAGGTCGCCGGCGGTGCGCTGGAGGGCCACCGGGGGATCATGCCAGCCGCCGCCGGCGGGAACGGCATCCGCGGTGCTCGCCGGAGGGGGTGACGGTCGCCGGTCTCCGTGCCCCCGGCTACTGCCGCCGGGGCGG
>DASXRH010000686.1:0-8072 GCA_036506715.1 Acidimicrobiales bacterium | reverse complement strand
CGGCCCTGCCAGCGAGAAGGCCAGCGGCGCCGCGTGGTACAGCGGCCCGGTGCACAGGTGCAGGGTCGATCCGGGCACGTAGCCGAAGAGCCGGCCCAGCGCCGAGGTCGGCGGCGTCTCGGCCCGGTGCACGCCCTTGGGCCGGCCGGTTGTCCCCGACGTGTACAGCATCGAGCGGCCCATGGTCGGATCGGGGATGTCGGTGCCGTCCTCGGCGGCCAGGGCGGCGGCGTAGTCCTCGAACCCGGGGATCGCGCCCCCGACGGCCAGGCGCACGGTGACCCCGGGCGCCTGCCCGGCGGCCGCCGCCGCCACCTCGGCCAGCCGGGCGTCGGCCACGAACACCCGGGCCTGGCAGTCGCCCACGATGTAGGCGGCCTCCTCGGCGGTGAGGTGCCAGTTGATGGGCGTGATGCGCAGCCCGGCCCGCTGGCTGGCGGCCGCCACCTCGGCGAACTCGGGCCGGTTCGTGACCATGAACGCCACGGCGTCGCCGGCCGCCACGCCCCGGGCCCGCAGGGCCCGGGCCAGCCGGTTCGCGTTGGCGTTCAGCTGGGCGAACGTCCGGTCGCCCAGGGGCGACAGGATGGCGGGGGTCTCGGGCTGGACCGCGGCCCAGTGGGCGGCGACCATCCCCACCCGGGCGGCGTCCTCGTAGCGCGTGTCGGCGTCGGTCGACGTCATGCGTGGATCTCCCCCTCGATCCCGGACCGGCTCAGGCCGGTGTGAACAGCGGCAGGTGGCGCCCGTCGGACAGCGGCTCCCAGGTCAGCCGGACGGGCATGCCCACCTCGACGTCATCGGGCGGGCAGCCCACCACGTTCGACATCATGCGGACGCCCTCCGCCAGGTCGATCAGCGCCACCACGTACCGGCCCTCGGCCGGGTCGCGGCCCGGGCCCGGGCGGTGGTGGACGCTGGCGGCGTAGACGGTGCCCTCGCCGCTGGCCTCCCGCCACTCGATGGCGGCCCCGGGGGCCTCGGGGTCGACCTCCCGGGGGAACCACAGCGGCCGCTCGCCGGCCGTGGACCAGGGCAGCACGAAGCGCCGGTCGCGGGTGGCGTCCCAGAAGGGCTCGCTCGCCGCGCCGACCGGGGGCTCGATGCGGGCGGTCACAACGTCGCCTCCGTCCCGAGCACGACCGTGCCCATCGTCGACAGCACCCCGCCGGACCCGTGGGCCACGGCCAGGTCGTGGGAAGGGATCTGGCGCTCGCCGGCCTCGCCGCGGAGCTGGTGGGCGGCCTCCACGAGCAGGAACATCCCGTACATGCCGGGGTGGGTGTAGGACAGCCCGCCCCCGTTGGTGTTCATGGCCAGCGAGCCGCCGCCGGGGCCGAGCTTGCCGTCCTCGACGAACGCGCCGCCCTCACCCTTGGCGCAGAAGCCGAGATCCTCCAGGTGGAGCAGGGCGGTGATCGTGAACGAGTCGTAGCCCATGAGCAGGTCGACGTCGTCGGGCTTGACGCCCGCCATGCGGAAGGCCGCCGGGCCCGAGACCGCGCCGCCGGTGACGGTGAGGTCGGGCATCTGGCTGATCATCTGATGGGTGCCGCAGGTGCCGGCGCCGAGCACGTACACCGGCGGCCGGCGCAGGTCACGGGCCCGCTCGGCCGACGTCATGACGAAGGCGCCGGCGCCGTCGGTGACCAGGCAGCAGTCGAGCTTGTGCAGCGGCGAGGCGATCATCTCGGACGCCAGCACGTCCTCGACGGTGATCGGGTCGTGGTACCGGGCGTTGGGGTGCAGGGCCGCCCACCGCCGCGTGTCCACGGCGATCTGGGCCAGCTGCTCTGCGGTGGTCCCGTAGACCGCCATGTGCCGGCTGGCGGCCAGGGCGTAGGCGCCCATGGGCAGGCGCAGCCCGTAGGGCACCTCCCAGTCGAACGCCGGGTTGGGACCCATGGGCCGGCCGGGGCCGCCCCCGAACCCGCCGCCCTCGCCCGGCCGGCGGCGGTCGCTGCGCGGGGTGCCGGCGTAGACGCTGACCACCACGTCGCACAGGCCGGAGGCGATGGCGGCGGCGGCGTGCTCGACGTGGAGCTCGAAGCTGGAGCCGCCCACCATGGTCCCGTCGACGAAGCGGGGGTGGACCCCCAGGAACTCGGCCAGCGCGGTGGGCGAGCCGGCGTGGCACACGCCGTCGACGTCGGCCAGCGTCAGCCCGGCGTCGTCGAGCGCCGCCCGGATCATGGCGACCTCCAGGGCCCGGCCCCGGCTGTCGAGCTCGCCGGTGGGCGAGGCGATGTCGGCCACGCCGACGATGGCGGCGGCGCCGCGCAGGGTGCGGTCGGTCACGGAGCGGCTACCTCGTTGGCTGTCGCGGTCACGAACTCGACGACGGCGGCGCCGAAGTCGGGGTGCTTCATCGCCTCCGGGTGGTCGCCGGGGACGGTGCGGGAGCGGGCGCCGGGGATGCGGGTGGCGAGGGCTTCTGGTGCGCCGACCAGCGAGTCCTCGGCGCCGGTCAGCACCAGGACCGGCACGGCCCCGAGGCCGGCGAGGTGCTCGGCCGTGGGGTCGTCCTGCCCGGCGGCGTCGAGCGCCGCCAGGGCCCTGCAGTCGTTGCCCCGGGCCTCGAACTCGATGCGGATGCCCCGCAACCACGCGTTGCGGATGGTGGCCGGATCGTCGGCGGCCAGGTACTTCGCCAGCTTGCCCCGGATGGCGGCGCGGCTGCCGTCGGCGACGTGGTCGCCCACACCACCGAGCACCAGCGCCCTCACCCGGTCGTCGCCCGGGACCCAGCGGGTCGACACCACCGAGCCCATCGAGTAGCCGGCGACCTCGACCGAGCGGGGCTCGGTCACCCCGAGGTGGTCGAGCAGGGCCCGGGCGTCGTGGACCATGGCGTCGTCGGCGTAGGCCTCGACGTCATGGGGGCGGGCCGAGCGACCGTGGCCCCGGGCGTCGGGGGCGACCACCCGGCGGCCGGCGGCAACCAGCGCCGCCACCGTGCCGGGCTCGACCCAGGTCTCGGCGTGGTGGGAGGCGAACCCGTGCAGCAGCACGGTGACGGGCCCGGGGCCGCCCGTGTCGAGGTAGGCGATGGCCCGCCCGTCGAACGAGTCGTAGCGCCCGAGACCGTCGCCGGCGGTCACGAGGCCGCGGCGGCCGCAGCCGCCCGGTCCGTGGCGACGGCGTCGTAGCTGGCGTAGTCGCTGCCGGTGTCGTCGGCGAACTCGAACTCGAGCAGCCCGGCCTCCTCCCAGTGCTTGCGCAGGTAGCCGTCGTTCGCGTCGAGCAGGCCGAGCTTGCGGACGTTGGGGACCAGCTTGGCGAAGAAGCCCCGCTGGAAGCCGGCGAAGGGGTGGACCTTGATCCTCCCCGCCGCCTCGGCGATGCACGGGTAGACGGCCTCGGCGTCGACGCCCATCCGCTGCCAGATCTCGGGGGTGGTCGAACGCAGCCGGTTGCGCAGGGTGTTCTCGACCAGGAACTCCTGGCGGTCCTTGAGATCGGCCTCGGACATGTCCCGGTAGTACTCGGCCAGGCTGAGCACGCCGAAGGCCACGTGGCGGGCCTCGTCGGACATGACGTAGCGCAGCAGCTTGCGCAGCAACGGCTCCTCGGTGGTGCGGAGCATGGTGCCGAACGCGGCCAGCGCCAGGCTCTCGATCACGATCTGCATCCCCAGGTAGGCGATGTCCCACCGGCTGTCCTCGAGCAGCGCGGTGATCTGCGCCTCGAGGAACGGGCTCATCGGGTAGGCCTCGCCCAGCTTGGTGTGGAGGTACTTGGCGAAGACCTCGGTGTGGCGGGCCTCGTCCATCGTCTGGGTCGCCGCGTAGTACTTGGCGTCGATCCACGGGACGGTCTCCACGATCTTGGCCGCCGTCATCATGGCGCCCTGCTCGCCGTGCATGAACTGGCTGAGCTGGGCCTTGAGGCTCTCGACGCCGAGGGCGGTCAGCTCCCTGTCGCCCCAGTTCGCGAGGGGCGATCCGTCGACCTCGCGGGCGGCCGCGGTGAGCTGCATGAGCGGCGTGCCGCGGTCGACGAGCTCCTCGGGGTCGACCTCCGTGGCCCAGTCCAGCTCGGTGATGCTGTTCCACTGGGACGCCATCGCCTTGTTGTAGAGCGTGACCAGCTGCTCGCGTTCACGGTCGTAGTTCCACAGGAAGATGCGGTCGGCGTGGTCGTGGACGATCTTGATCGTCGCGTCGACCTCTGCCTGGTCCGGCAGCGCAGGGGTCGGCTCGGGAGCGGTCATCGGTCGTCCTCCGGGGGTTCCGGGTCGGTGGGTGTCTGTCCGAAGCTGGCCACCACCCGCTCGACCAGGGCCTGCCAGGCGTCCTCGTCCGGGCCCGGCAGCCCCGAGCCCCGGTGCAGCAGCAGGCCGAGGTGGAGGATGCGGACCAGGAACACAACGGCCTCGGGGTCGATGTCGTCGGCGACCGTGCCGTCGCGCCGGGCGGCGTCGGCCAGTGGGGCCACGTAGGCCAGGAACTGGGCGTGCGACTCGGCCAGCGCCTGGGCCACCTCGGGCTCGCGGCGGGCGGTCACGTAGGCCTCGAGCCGCAGGGCCTCGGCGTCGCTCAGCGGGGCGTCGGTGCGGGTGGCGCCGGCGGCGATGAGGTCGGCCACCCGCTCGAGGCCCTCGGCGCCGAGGCGGGCGGCGCTGGTGGAGCGGGAGGCGATGGCCTCCCGCAGCAGGTCGTTCTTGGACCGGAACCGGCCGTAGACGGCGCCGGTCGACAGGCCCGACTCACGCACGACGTCCATGATCTTGGTGCCGTCGTAGCCCTGGCGGGCGAACACGGCGGCGGCCGCGCGCAGCAGTCGCTCACGCAGGGCGTCGGCGTCGGGCCCGGGGTTCGGGATGCCGCCGGCGGCGGAGGCGTCGCTCACACCCCCGAGAATAAACGTTCTTCGCAGGCGGTCAAGCCCGCAGGCCGGGCCCCGGGCGGGCCCGGACCTCCCGCACCTCGATGGGCTCGCCGCACTCGGAGCACACGACCTCGGCGTGCATGTCGTGGTCGCACCGGGTGTGGTGGAGGATGACCGGCGGGCCCTCGCCCCCGTCCAGCCACGCGTCGCCCCACCGGGTGATGGCCGCCATCACCGGGTAGAAGTCGCGGCCCTTGTCGGTGAGGACGTACTCGTGGCGCAGCGGGCGCTCCTGGTAGGGGCGTCGCGCCAGCAGCCCTTCGTCGACCAGGCGGCCGAGGCGCTGGGTCAGGATGTTGCGGCCGATGCCCAGCCGGTGCTGGAAGTCGTCGAAGCGGCGCACCCCGAGGTAGCTCTCCCGCAGCACGAGCGGGGTCCACCAGTCGCCGAGGATGTCGACGGTGCGGGCCACCGAGCACGGCCAGTCGGCGAACGGCGTGCGCTTCACGCCGTGCGCACCCCCGCCAGCTGCGTGGCCTGGGCCACCAGCCGGCCCCGGCTGTCCCACACCTCGCACACCTCGTCGACCAGGCCCCGCTCGACCAGCCCGGCCCGCTGGCGCACCACCAGCCAGCCGGGCGCCGGCACGGCCCGGACGTAGGCCGACAGCGACAGCGTCGGCACCCAGCCCACGGTGCCCTCCAGGTCGAAGGTGGCCGGCGGCAGCGCGTCCACCGTGAGCAGCAGCGACAGAGGGTCGGCCGGCCGGCCGTCCACGAACCGCGACCAGGCCCGCAGCTCGCCCACGCCGGCCCGGCGGTCGTCGGCGAAGCCGGCGGTGGCGGGGTCGATCCGGACGTCGACCTGGCCGCGGATGGGCAGGGGGATGCCGCCCGGCGCGACCGCCGGCCGCTCGCCGATGGACTCGGGGTCGGGCAGGTGCGGCGCGGGGGCGCCGCCCCACCACGGCTCGCTCCCGGGGTCGAGTCGGCCGCAGGTGAAGGTGGCGTCGACCCGCGTCAGCCCGTCCTGCACGAGCCGGCTGCGGACCTGGCTCATGCCCTTGCCCCGGCGCAGCACCTCGCTGTGGACCTCGCCGGGGGCCAGCGTGGGGGCGCTGACGTAGGCGGCGGCGGCCGCCACGGGATGGGGGTGGTCGGGGCCCTCGACGCCGGCCACGGTGGCCAGGCCGGCCCGGGCCATCATGGCCAGCAGGTAGCCGCCGTTGGGCTTGTCGCCGATGGTCCAGCCGGGGTCGACGACGACGTCGTGGACGGCACAGCCCTCGTCGGCGCCCGGGTCGGGCGACCGCAGGGAGACGGCGGTGGCCCGGTCGAAGCTGCTCTGCACAGGGGAAACGCTATCCCGCCGGAGTCCGTTGCACTAGTGAACTCTGTGAGGCTACGGTCGCCGCCCATGACGGCCACCGAGGCGACGGGAGGGGCGGCGGCTGCGGTCTGGCGCCAGACCGCCTGCATCCTCTGCGAGTGCAACTGCGGCATCGAGGTGCGCCTCGGCGGCGACGACGGCCGCCGGTTCGAGCGCATCCGGGGCGACAAGGCCCACCCGGCGTCGGCCGGCTACACGTGCGAGAAGGCGCTGCGCCTCGACCACTACCAGAACCCCGGCGGCCGCACGGTCCCCGGCGACGGCGTGCCCGCCCGGGGCGAGCGGCTGCGGCACCCGCTGCGCCGCCGGCCCGACGGCAGCTTCGAGGTCGTCGACTGGGACACCGCCATCGCCGAGGTGGCCACCCGGCTGGGCGCCGTGCGCGACAACCACGGTGGCGAGGCGATCTTCTACTTCGGCGGCGGCGGGCAGGGGAACCACCTGGGCGGGGCCTACGCCGGCGCCACGCTCGCCGCCTACGGCGCCCGCTACCGGTCCAACGCCCTGGCCCAGGAGAAGACCGGTGAGTTCTGGGTCAACGGCCGGGTGCTCGGCACCAACGTCCGCGGCGACGTGGAGCACGCCCAGGTCGCCGTGTTCGTGGGCAAGAACCCGTGGCACAGCCACGGCTTCCCCCGGGCCCGGACCACGCTCAAGGAGATCGCCCGCGACCCCGGGCGGTCGATGATCGTCATCGACCCCCGCCGCACCGAGACCGCCGAGCTGGCCGACGTCCACCTGGCCGTGCGGCCCGGCACCGACGCCTGGCTGGTGGCGGCGCTGGCCGCCGCCGTGGTCGACGAGGGCCGGGTCGACGGCGCCTGGCTGGCCCGCCACGCCACCGGGTCCGACCGCGTGGTCGAGGCGCTGCGGGCCGTCGACATCGCCGGTCACTGCGCCGTCGCCGGCGTGCCCGAGGACGACGTGCGGCGGGCCGCCAGGATCATCGGCGACGCCGAGAGCGTGGCCGTGGCCGAGGACCTCGGCATCCAGATGAACGTCCACTCGACCCTGGTCAGCTACCTGGAGAAGCTGGTGTGGCTGCTCACCGGCAACTACGGCCGGCCCGGCACCCAGTACGCCCCCTCGGCCCTGGCCCCGCTGGGACGGGTGCGCAAGGGCGAGCTGGCGGCCGGCGAGGGCGGTCCCCGCAGCCCCGTGGCCGGGGCCCGCATCGTGGCCGGGCTGGTGCCGTGCAACGTGATCGCCGACGAGATCCTGACCGACCACCCTGCGCGCTACCGGGCCATGGTGGTCGAGAGCGGCAACCCGGCCCACTCGCTGGCCGACTCGGGCCGCATGCGGGAGGCGCTGGCCGCCCTCGACACGCTGGTCGTCATCGACGTGGCCATGACGGAGACCGCCCGCCTGGCCGACGTCGTGCTGCCGGCGCCGACCCAGTTCGAGAAGTACGAGGCCACGTTCTTCAACTTCGACTTCCCCCGCAATGTCTTCCATCTGCGGCGCCCGGTGCTGGACCCGCCGGACGGGCCGCTGCCCGAGCCCGAGATCCATGCCCGGCTGGTCGAGGCGTCGGGCGCCCTGGCCGGCGACGGCGTCGCCGCGGCGCTGGCCGACCTGCGCGCCGCGGCCGCCCGGGGTCGGGACGAGTTCGCCACCGCCTTCTTCGCCGCCGCAGGCGCCCACCCCGAGCTGGGCCCGCTGGCGCCCGTGGTCCTCTACCGGACCCTGGGCCCGGCGCTGCCCGGCGGCGCCGCCTCGGCCGCCGCGCTGTGGGCCGCCGCCCACCGCTGCGCCCAGGTCAACGCCGAGGGCGTGCGCCGGGCCGGGTTCGGCGAGGGCCTCGCGGCCGGCGAGGCGCTGTTCGACGCCATCCTCGCCAGCCCGTCGGG
>DASXRH010000685.1:0-5879 GCA_036506715.1 Acidimicrobiales bacterium | reverse complement strand
CTGCGGGGTCGAGGGCCCCACCGACGACCCCGCCGTGCTGGCGCTGCGGGCCCGCCAGCAGCGCAACCTGCTGGCCACCCTGCTGCTGTCCCAGGGCGTGCCCATGGTGCTGTCGGGCGACGAGGTCGGGCGCACGCAGGGTGGCAACAACAACGCCTACTGCCAGGACAACGCCATCTCGTGGTTCGACTGGGCCCGCCGCGACGAGGACCTCCTGGCCTTCACCACCGGGCTGATCGCCCTGCGGCGGGACCACCCGGTGTTCCACCGGCGCCGCTGGTTCCAGGGCCGACCGCTCCGGGGCACGGCCGACATCGTCTGGGTCAAGCCCGACGGCACCGAGATGACCGAGGCCGACTGGAACGAGCACCACGAGACGTGCGTGGGCATGTTCCTCAACGGCGAGGCCATCCCGTCGCCGGGACCCCGGGGTGAGCACGTCGTCGACCGGTCGTTCCTGCTGCTCATCAACGCCTCGTCCGAGCCCCGGAAGTGGACGATCTCGGGGCCGTGGGGCGAGTCCTGGTGCACGGTGCTCGACACCGCGACCTACGACCCGCCCACCGAGGAGGGCGAGGAGGTCGGGGGCGACATCCTGGTCACCGAGCGGTCGCTGGTGCTGCTGCGGCGGCTGGACCCCGCATGACCGGGCGGGGATCCCGGGTCTCTGTCTAGACTGTCTGGACAGGAGGAGGTCGGTGCCATGCGGTGGCAGCTCCAAGAGGCCAAGCAGCGGTTCAGCGAGGTGGTCCGCCACGCCGAGAGCGACGGGCCCCAGGTCGTGACGCGCCACGGGCGCGACGCCGTCGTCATCGTGGCCGCCGACGAGTACCGGCGCCTGGCCGGGGGCGGCGGCGACTTCAAGGCCTTCCTGCGGGGCGCGCCCGACCTCGACGCGCTGGAGATCGACCGCTCGCCCGCCATGGCCCGCCGGGTCCAGCTCTGACGGCCCGGGCCCGTCCGGCGCCGTGGCCTTCCTGCTCGACACCAACATCATCTCCGAGGTCCGCAAGCCGCGGCCCGACGGCCGGGTCACGGCCTGGCTGGCGTCGGTCGAGGGCGACGACCTGTTCCTCAGCGTGCTGGTGGTCGGCGAGATCGGCCAGGGCATCGAGCGGCTGCGGCGCCGTGACCCCCGACGGGCCGCCGCCTACGCCGAGTGGCTGGTCGAGCTGCGCACCGCCTACGCCGACCGCATCGTCCCGGTCGACCTGGCCGCCGCCGACGAGTGGGGCCGGCTCAACAGCGTGACCCGCCTGCCGGTGGTCGACGGGCTGCTGGCCGCCACCGCCAAGGTCCGGGGCTGGACGCTGGTCACCCGCAACACCCGCGACGTGGCGGGCACCGGGGTGCGGCTGCTCGACCCCTTCGCCCCCCCGGCATGAGCGGCCCGCCCCTCGCCACCTACCGGCTCCAGCTGCACCCGGGGTTCGACTTCGACGCCGCCGCCGCGGTGGTCGGCTACCTGGCCGATCTGGGCGTGTCGCACGTCCACGTGTCGCCGGTGCTGCAGGCGGCCCCGGGGTCGACCCACGGCTACGACGTCGTCGACCACAGCCGGGTCAGCGACGACCTCGGCGGCGCCGCCGGCCATGCCCGGCTGGTCGCGGCGCTGGCCGCGGCCGGGCTGGGGCAGGTCCTCGACATCGTGCCCAACCACATGGCCATCGGCACCCCTGCCAACCGCTGGTGGTGGGACGTGCTGGAGCACGGGCCGTCGTCGCCGTGGGCCGGGCACTTCGACGTCACCTGGGACCCGCCCGAGGAGAAGCTGCGCAACACCGTGCTGCTGCCGGTCCTCGGTGACCACTACGGGCGGGTGCTCGACCGGGGCGAGGTGGGCGTCGAGCGCCGCGGGGCCACGTTCACCGTCCGCTACTTCGACCAGGTGCTGCCGGTGTCGCCCCGGTCGCTGGCCGGGCTGCTCGACACGGCGGCCGCGGCCGCCGGCGACGACGACCTGGCCTTCGTCGCCGCCGCCTACCGGCGCCTGCCCCCGGCCGCCCGCACCGACGCCGCCAGCGTTGCCGAGCGACACCGCGACACCGGGGTGCTGCGCCGCCAGCTGGCACGGCTGGTCGACGAGCGGCCGGCGACCGCGGCGGCGGTCGACGCCGCGCTCGGCGCGCTCGTCGCCGACGTCGACGCGCTCGACGCCTTCCTCGAGGCCCAGAACTACCGCATCGCCTACTGGCGCACCGCCGAGCGCGAGCTGGGCTACCGGCGGTTCTTCGACATCGACACGCTGGTCGGCCTGCGGGTCGAGGACCCCGAGGTGTTCGCCGATACCCACGAGCTGGTGCTGCGCTGGGTGCGCGACGGCGTCGTCGACGGGCTGCGGGTCGACCACCCCGACGGCCTGCGCGACCCCGAGCAGTACGCCGACCGGCTCGCCCGGGCCACCGGCGGGGTGTGGACGGTGGTCGAGAAGATCCTGGAACCGGGCGAGGAGCTGCCCGAGGGCTGGCCGGTGGCCGGCACCACCGGCTACGACCGCATGGCGATCATCGGCGGGCTGTTCCTCGACCCCGCCGGCGAGGCGCCGCTGACCACCGCCTACGGCGAGCTGACCGGGGCCGAGACCGATCCCGCCGTGGTGGTGGCCGACGCCAAGGGACAGGCCGTGCGCCAGCTGCTGGCGGCCGACGTGGGCCGGCTCACCGCCCTGCTGGTGGAGGTGTGCGAGGGCCGGCGCCAGCAGCGCGACCGCACCCGCCACGAGCTGCACGAGGCGGTCCAGGAGCTGGTGGCGGCGTTCCCCGTCTACCGCACCTACGTGCGGGCCGAGGCCGGCGTGGTCCGGCGGGAGGACGAGGCCCGGGTGGCCGCGGCGGTGGCCGCCGCCGGCGCCCGCCGGCCCGACGTCGATCCCGACCTCCTCGCCTTCCTGGCCGACCTGCTGCTGCTGCGGCTGCCCGACCGCCGGCCGGCCGAGGACGAGTGGGTCATGCGGTTCCAGCAGCTCACCGGGCCGGCCATGGCCAAGGGCGTGGAGGACACGGCCTTCTACCGCTTCACCCGGCTGGGGGCCCAGAACGAGGTGGGCGGCTCCCTCGACCGGTTCGGGGTCAGGGTCGACGAGTTCCACGCCGCCAACGCCCGGGCCCACGACCGGTGGCCGGCCACCATGACCGCGCTGTCCACCCACGACACCAAGCGCTCGGCCGACGTGCGGGCCCGGCTGGCGCTGCTGTCCGAGATCCCGGGCGCATGGGCCGAGGCGTGCGGCCGGTGGATGACCGCCTCGGCCCGCCACTGGCCCGGCGGCGACCCCGACCGCCACGCCCAGCACCTGCTGTTCCAGACGCTCGTGGGGGCCTGGCCGCTGCCGGGCGACCGGGCCGTGGCCTACCTGGCCAAGGCCACCCGCGAGGCCAAGCTGCGTACGTCGTGGACCCAGCCCGACCCCGCCTACGACGAGGCCCGCGACGCCTTCGTCGCCGCCGTGGCGGCCGACGAGGAGCTGGCGGCCGACATCGCCGGGTTCGTGGCCCCCCTGGTGGCGCCGGGACGGGCGGTGGCGCTGGCCCAGGCGCTGGTCCAGCTCACGGTGCCGGGGGTGCCCGACACCTACCAGGGCACCGAGCTGTGGGACCTGAGCCTGGTCGACCCCGACAACCGCCGCCCGGTCGACTTCGCCCGGCGCCGGGCCCTCGTGGCCGAGGTGGCGGCCGGCCTCGCCCCCGAGGACCTGCTGGCCCGGGCCGACGACGGCCTGCCCAAGCTGGCCGTGGTCCGGGCGGCCCTGCACCTGCGCCGGCGCCGGCCGGCCGTCTTCGGCGCCGGCGCCGCGGGCGCCTACCTGCCGCTGGCGGTGACGGGCCCCGCCGCCGCCCACGCCGTCGCCTACGCCCGGGGCGAGGCCCCCGACGGCGCGGTGGCGGTGGTGGTGCCCCGCCTGGTGCTGGGCCTGGCCGCCCGCCCCGGCGGCTGGGACGGCACGACGGTCGACCTGCCCCCGGGGCCGTGGACCGACGTCGTCACCGGCGCCCGGGTCGCTGCGGGCGGCGGCCCGGTGGCGGTGGCCGACCTGCTCGCCCGGTTCCCCGTCGCCCTGCTGGAGCGGACCGGCGGGGCATCGAACCGGCGCGCGTCGGCTGCGGTCCGCGCAGGATCCGCGCGCCGGTTCGGGTGGGGGGGCGGTTGACGTGGAGCTGGTGGTGTGGGCGCCGGTTGCGTCGCGGTCGGTCGAGGTGGTGGTGGGCGACCGGCGGTCCCCCCTCGCGCCCGCACCGCGGGGGCGGTGGGCGGGTGACGTGCCCGGGCTCGGGCCGGGGGACGACTACGGGTTCTCGCTGGACGGCGGGCCGGTGCGGCCCGATCCGCGGTCGCGGTGCCAGCCGGGCGGCGTGCACGGGCCGTCCCGGGTCGTCGACCCCGCCTCGTTCGCGTGGACCGACCGGGGGTGGCGGGGGTTCGACCTCCCCTCGGCGGTGCTGTACGAGCTGCACATCGGCACGTTCTCGCCCGAGGGGACCTTCGCCGGCGCCATCGACCGGCTCGACCACCTGGTCGAGCTGGGCGTGGACGCCGTGGAGGTCATGCCCGTCGCGGCGTTCTCGGGCGACCGGGGATGGGGCTACGACGGCGTCGACCTGTGGGCGCCCCACCGGGCCTACGGCGGCCCCGAGGGGCTCGCCGCGCTGGTCGACGCCTGCCACGCGCGGGGGCTGGGCGTGGTCCTCGACGTCGTCTACAACCACCTGGGCCCCGCCGGGAACCACCTGGCCGAGTTCGGGCCCTACTTCAGCGCCCGCCATCGCACCACCTGGGGGCCGGCGGTCAACATGGACGGCCCGGGCAGCGACGAGGTCCGCGACTTCATCGTCGGCAACGCCACGATGTGGCTGCGGGACTACCACGTCGACGGCCTCCGGCTCGACGCGGTCCACGCCATCGTGGACGAGTCTGCGGTCCACGTCCTCGAACAGCTGGCGACCACGGTGGCGGCGCTGGGCGCCGCGGTGGGGCGGCGCCGGTGGCTGATCGCCGAGTCCGACCTCAACGCCCCCCGGTTCGTGCGGGCGGCGGCGGCCGGCGGCTACGGGCTCGACGCCTCGTGGGCCGACGAGTGGCACCACGCTCTCCACGCCGCGCTCACCGGCGAGCGCGACGGCTACTACGCCGACTTCGGGTCGCTCGGGCTGCTGGGCAAGGCGCTGGCCCAGGCGTGGGTGTACGACGGCGTCTACTCGCCCTACCGCGACCGCACCCCCGGCCGCCCGCCGGTCGGGCTCGACGGCGCCCAGTTCGTCGTCAGCGCCCAGAACCACGACCAGGTCGGCAACCGGGCCACCGGCGACCGGCTCGGCCACCTGGTGTCACCGGGGCGGGTGCGCATCGCGGCCGCGCTGCTGCTGACCGCGCCGTTCGTGCCCCTGCTGTTCCAGGGCGAGGAGTGGGCGGCGTCCACGCCGTTCCAGTACTTCACCGACCACGAGGACCCCGACCTGGGGCGGGCTGTGTCGGAGGGTCGGCGCCACGAGTTCGCCGCCTTCGGCTGGCGGCCCGAGGACGTGCCCGACCCCCAGAGCCCCGCCACCTTCGCCCGCTCGGTGCTGCGGTGGGACGAGGTGGCCGATCCCGGCCACGCCGACATGCTGGCCTGGTACCGGGCCCTCATCGGGCTGCGGCGGTCGATCCCCGGGCTGGCGTCGGGGCCGCTCGACGACGTGGCGGTCGACTACGACGAGGAGGGGGGCTGGCTCGCCGTGACCCGTCGTCTCGCCGGGACCACGGTGGCCGCCAACCTCGGGCCCGGGCGGCGGGTGGTGCCGCTCCCGGCGGCGGGCGGCGAGGTCGCCCTGGACTGGCCCCCGGACGGCGTGGCGGCGACGGGGTCCGGCCTGGTCGTGCCGCAAGACGGCGTGGCCGTGGTG
>DASXRH010000684.1:0-1596 GCA_036506715.1 Acidimicrobiales bacterium | reverse complement strand
CGCCGGCGGGTTCGGGATCCTCGCCGCGGTGACCATGACCGGCGACCAGATGGCCGCGGCCATCCGCCACGTGCGGGACCACACCGACCGGGGCTTCGGGGTCAACCTGCGGGCCGACCAGCCCGACCTGGCCGACCGCATCGCGGCCTGCGTGGCCGCCGAGGTCCGGCTCGTGAGCTTCGCCGGGGCGCCCACCAAGGACGCCGTCGCCCGCCTGCACGACGCCGGCATCCTGGTCATGCCGACCGTGGGCGCCCGCCGCCACGCCGAGAAGGTGCTCGACTGGGGCGTCGACGCCGTCATCGCCCAGGGCGGCGAGGGCGGCGGCCACACCGGCACCGTCCCCACCTCGCTGCTGCTGCCCCAGGTGGTCGACGCCGTGGGCCACGCCATCCCGGTCCTCGGCGCCGGCGGGTTCCACGACGGCCGCGGCCTGGTGGCCGCGCTGGCCTGGGGGGCCGACGGCGTGGCCATGGGCACCCGCTTCCTGCTCACCGCCGAGAGCCACGTCCCCGATCACATCAAGGCCCGCTACCTGGCCGCGGCCGTGACCGACACCGTGGTGACCACCGCCCTCGACGGCGCGCCCCAGCGGGTCATCCGCACCCCGACCGTCGAGCGGCTCGAGCGGTCGTCGATCGTCACCCGCCTGCCCCAGGCGCTGCGGGCGGCCCTGCGGTTCCGGGGCATCACCGGCACCCCGATGGTGGACCTGGTGCGGGAGGGGGTGGCCATGAAGCGCCACCAGGACCTCTCGTGGGCCCAGGTGGCCATGGCCGCCAACGCCCCCATGCTCATCAAGGCGGCGCTGGTCGACGGCCGGCCCGAGGCAGGCGTGCTGCCGACCGGTCAGGTCACCGGGGTCATCGGCGAGGTCCCGACCGTGGCCGAGCTGCTGGACCGCATCGAGGCCGAGGCCGCCGCCACGCTCCGGCGGCTCGGCGCGGGCGGCTGACGTGGACCTGACCTGGAGCCCCGGCGAGAACGCCTTCCGGGCCGAGGCCCGCGCCTGGCTGGCCGAGAACCTGGCGGCCTGGCACGCCGAGGTCGGCGGCGAGGGTGCGATCGCGTCGGGCGACACCCGGGAGGGCTTCGCCCAGCACCTCGACTGGGAGCGCCGCCTCCACGCCGGCCGGTGGGCGGCCGTGTCGTGGCCGGCCGAGGTCGGCGGCCGGGGGGCGTCGCTGTGGGAGTGGCTGATCTTCGAGGAGGAGTACTACCGGGCCGGTGCCCCGCCCCGGGTCACCCAGAACGGCATCTTCCTGCTGGCCCCGACCGTGTTCGAGTTCGGGACCCCGGCCCAGCAGGCCCACGTGCTCCCCCGCATGGCCGCCGCCGAGGACCTGTGGTGCCAGGGCTGGTCCGAGCCGAACGCCGGCAGCGACCTGGCCGGCATCCGGGCCCGGGCCACCCGGGTCGACGGCGGCTGGCGGCTGGACGGCCAGAAGACGTGGACCACCCGCGGTGCCTTCTGCACCCACCTGTTCGGCCTGTTCCGCACCGACCCGGGCTCCGAGCGCCACCGGGGCCTGACCTACCTGCTGGTCCCGCTCGACACCCCGGGCGTCACCGTGCGGGGCTTCGGCCGGCTCGACG
>DASXRH010000683.1:0-8119 GCA_036506715.1 Acidimicrobiales bacterium | reverse complement strand
CTGGAGACGGCCCGCCGGGTGCTCGTCGCCATCGCCGACACGGCCAACGCGCTGGTGGGCGAGGGCACCTGATGGTGCCTCCGGCAGCCGCCCAGAATCCTCGTTCTGTCAAGTAAAGGGAGGGGCCGGGCGGTCCCCCGGATTCCCCGGATCCAACCCTTTCCCACCCCCGACGATGCGGGACACGGCGCCCGCGTGGAGACGCCGGAGCCCGGCTGGCGTGTCATCCACCCTGGTCAGGCGCCTGATCCCCGGCTCCCACCCATCACCCGCCATTGCGTCACTGTGACGCAATGGCGGCGAACCGCTCGGCCAGCGGGCGCCAGGTGGCGATCAGCTCGGGCTCGGCCGCCCGCACCTCGGCCACCGTGCGGGCGTCGACGGGCTGGTCCTTGGCCCACCGGGCGATGATCCTGGCGTCGACCTCGGGATGGAACTGCACGCCCCACGCGGCGTCGCCCACCCGGATCGCCTGCGGGATCCCCTCGGGCGTGGCCGCCAGGACCTCGGTGGCGGGCGGCAGCGCCACGGCGACGTCGTCGTTCCACTGCAGCGACCGGGCCGCGCCCGGTACGCCACCGAACAGGTGTTCGCTCCCCGCCGCCGGCGCCCAGCCGACCGGCAGGACCCCCTGCTGGCGCCCCGCCGGGTTGGCCTCGACCCGGCCGCCGCACGCCGCCACCAGCATCTGGTGGCCGAGGCAGATCCCGAGGGTCGGCACCGCCGCCGCCACCGCCGCTCGCAGGAGCGCCCGGGTGGCCGGCAGCCATGGTGCGACGGCGTCGTCGCCGGCGCCCATGCTCCCGCCCAGCACCACGAGCCCGTCGGCGGCGCCCAGATCGGGCACTGGATCACCCCGGTAGGGCCGCGCCACCCGCACGTCGGCCCGGGCCGCGGCGAACCACCCGGCGAACAGCCCGAGCGGGCAGTCGGCCTCGTGCTCGACCACGGCCAGCACGGGCGCGGTCACGCCCCCTCGCCCCCGAGGCGCAGGGTGACCAGCGGGCGGGCGGCGGTGAGTATCCAGTCGAGCGCCTCCCGCACCTCCGTCGCTCCCGTGGCGCCGGCGGCCAGGTCCCGGTCGACGTCCTCGATCGCCGCCTCCAGCTCGTAGAGGCGGTCGTGCAGGGCGTCGAGCTCGGCCCGGGCGATCACGAGCTGGGCGTCGCCCAGGCCGACCTCGGCCGCCCGCCGGCGGGCCTCGTAGTCCCGCTGGCGGCAGCTGCGGCGGCAGTACTCGCGGGGCCGGCCCGGTCCGGCCGCGGCGGTGAACGGCCGGCCGCACCACCGGCAGCGCCGGGTCTCCTCGCTCTGTTTCGTCACAGTGACGGAAGCTAGCGCACCATGATGCGAAGCGGCGCGCGTTGCGTGCGATCTTCGCAGCGTGCGCGCGCCGGTTCGCGGGGTCGATCCTGATCGTCCCGGTGCCTGCGCGAGACTGGCCGCCCATGCACCCGATGCCCGCATCCCCCATGCTGCGTGCCGTCGGGCTCACCATGACCTATGCCGGCGGCACCACGGCGCTGGCCGGGCTCACGGTCGACGTGCCCGCCGGGTCCGTCGGGCTCGTCGGCGCCAACGGCGCCGGTAAGACCACCCTGTTCCGGCTCGTGCTCGGGCTGATGCGGCCGTCGGCCGGCCGGCTCGAGGTGGCGGGCCGCGACGTGTCCAGTGATCCGGTGGGCGTGCGCAGCCGGCTCGGCTACATGCCCGAGCACGACTGCCTGCCGCTCGACCAGACGGCCGCCGACGTGGTGTCGACGTTCGGTGAGCTGGCCGGCCTGCCCACCCGGGCCGCCCGCCAGCGGGCCTCCGACATGCTCGACCTGGTGGGCCTGGACGAGTCCCGGTTCCGGCCGGTGGGCGGGTTCTCCACCGGCATGCGCCAGCGCACCAAGCTGGCCCAGGCCCTGGTGGCCGACCCGGCGCTGGTCCTGCTCGACGAGCCCACCGCCGGCCTCGACCCCATGGGCCGGGAGGAGATGCTCGAGTTGGTGGGGCGGCTGGCCGGCTTCGGCATCTCGGTCATCCTCGCCACCCACCTGCTCGACGACGTGCAGCGGGTGTGCGAGCACGTGGTCATGATCGACCGGGGCCACCTGGTGCGGGCCGGTCCCATCGACCAGCTGCTCCAGACCGTGGGCGTCATGCGGGTCGAGGTGGGCGGGCGCGACGATGCCGTGGGCGTGCTCCGGCGGGCGCTGGCCGACCGGGGCCTGGCCGCCACGCCGGTCGACGACCACCAGCTCGACGTCGACACCACGGCGCTGGGCGAGGACGCGTTCGACCTCGTGCGGGACGCGGTGGCCGACGCCGAGCTGCGGCTCTACGCCCTGTCCACCCGCCATCGCTCGCTCGACGACGTGTTCCTCCAGGAGGCCTACCGGTGAGCGCGATGCCACCGGCGCTGACCGGCGCCGTCTACGACCGGGGCTACCGGCCCTACCAGGGGCCGCGGGGCGGCCGCCGGGAGGCCACGATCGCCCTGTGGCGGCTGTCGGTGCGCCGGGCCCTCGGGCTGCGGCGCCCGTGGCGCCAGAAGGTCTTCCCGTGGTCGCTGCTGGCCATCGCGACGGTGCCCGCCATCGTCAACGTCGGCGTCGGCTACGCCCTCAAGGACCGGCCGGTCGACTTCGCGGACTTCCAGTTCATCACCTACCGCGAGTACGTCGGCGTGTCGACGGCGCTGCTGCTGTTCGTGGCGCTGACGGCGCCCGACGTGGTGTGCCCCGACCGGGCCCAGCGGGTGCTGCCGCTGCTGTTCTCGCGCCCCCTGACCGGCGCCGACTACGTGGTGGCCAAGGTGGGGGCCATCGCCGCCATCGTGTTCGGCTTCAGCTTCCTGCCTCAGGTGGTGCTGTTCGTCGGCCAGATGCTGGTCAGCGACGGCGCCCTCGACTACTTCACCGCCAACGCCGACGTGCTGTGGAAGGTGCCGGTGGCGGTGGCCATCCTGGCGATCTACTACGCGACGGTGGGCGTGGCCCTGTCATCGCTCACCGACCGGCGGATCGTGGGCGGGGTGGCCATCCTCGGCCTGGCCCTCATCACCTCGGCGGTGGCCGGCATCCTGGTGTCGGCGGCCGGCCGCGGCGGGACGGCCTTCGCGCTGCTCAACGTGCTGGCCCTGCCGCTCGAGGTGCGGGACCTGGTGTTCCTCGGCCACATCGGCCGCGACTCCGACCTGTCGGGCGTGGCCGGCGGCGGGGTGCTGGCCGTGGCCGCCTACCTGGTCGTCCTGGGGACGGCGCTGGCGATCCTGTTCTACCGGTACCGCGAGGTCGACCTGTGAGCGCCGTCGCCCCGGCCGTCCCGCCGCCGCCCCCACCGCCGGGGGCGCTCGACCCGGCGTTCGTGGCCCGGCCGACGGTCCAGGTACGGGCGGCGTCGGTGTGGTTCGGCCAGAAGGTGGCGCTCAGCGAGCTGTCGTGCTCGTTCGGGGCCGGCGTCACCGGCCTGCTCGGCCCCAACGGCGCCGGCAAGACCACGCTCATGCGGGCCGTCACCGGCCTGCTGCCCCTCAACGAGGGCGGGGTCGAGGTGCTGGGCCGCGACCCCCACCGCGACCGGGCGGTGCAGCGGTCGATCTCGCTGGTGCCCGAGGACGAGGCCGTCCCCGCCGCGCTCACCGCCCGCCAGCTGGTCCGCTACACCGCGGCGCTGCACCGGGTCGAGGACCGCTCGCTGCCCGAGCGCTGCCTGGTGACGGTGGGCCTGCAGGACGTGGCCGACCGCAAGCTGCGGGGGTTCAGCAAGGGCATGCGCCAGCGGGCGAAGGTGGCGGCGGCGCTCGTCACGGCCCCCCGGGTGCTGGTGCTCGACGAGCCCCTCAACGGCGCCGACCCGGTCCAGAGGCTGGCGCTCATCGAGCTGTTCCAGGCGCTGGGGGCCCAGGGCCGCACGGTGATCGTCAGCTCGCACGTGCTCAACGAGGTCGAGCGGCTGGCCTCCCGCCAGATCGTGGTCGTGCGGGGCCGGCTGGCCGCCGCCGGCGACCACCGGGCCATCCGCGACTCGCTGGCCGACCGCCCCCGCTCGGTCCTGGTCCGCACCCCGGCGGCCCGGCCGCTGGCCGCCGAGCTGGTCACCCTCGACGTGGTGCGGGGCGTGACGGTCGACGGCACGTCGCTGGTCATCTCGTCCGAGCGGGCGGGCGAGCTGGCGGTGGCCCTGCCCCAGGTGGCCCGCAGGGTGGGCGCCCGCCTCCACGAGGTGCGCCCGCTCGACGACTCGCTGGAGAGCGTCTTCCGGGAGCTGCTGCGATGACGGCGTCGACGGACCCGCCGGCCGACCTGCCGGCGGACGCCCCGCCGTCCCCGCCCCCGCCCCCACCTCCACCGCCGCCTCCCCCGCCACCGGCGGGCGGCCCCTCCCCTCCTCCGCCCACGGCGGCGGACGCCGGCACCGGGCCGGCGCCCGCGACCGGCCCGGTGGCCGCCGCGCGGCCGCTGCCCGCGCCGTTCGTGGCCATCGTCGGGTACACGCTGCGGGCCTGCCTGCCGGCCCGGCGATGGTGGGGGGTGCTGCTCCCCTGCCTCGGCGCGCTGCTGTTCGGCTGGCTGACCACCGTGGCCGACACCAGCACCCAGCGGGCCTTCGAGTTCGTGGCCGAGCAGGGCCTGTTCGGGCTGGTCCTGCCGCTGACCTGCCTGGTCATCGGCGACGCCGTCCTGGGGGCCGACATGCGGGCCGGCACGTTCAGCTTCACCTGGCTGTCGCCGGCCAGCTTCGCCACCATCGTGGGCGGCCGGTGGCTGGGCGGCTGGCTGGTCACCCTGGTGACCCTGGTGCCGGCGATGGTGCTGGCCACCGTGGTGGCCGGCGTGCCCGAGGGCGCCGGCGCGATGGCCGTGGCCACGGTGGCGGGGTCGGCCGCCTACCTCGGGCTGTTCCTCATGCTGGGAGTGGTCACCCGGCGCTCGGCGGTGTGGGCCCTGGCCGTCGTCTTCCTGGGCGAGCGGCTGCTCGGTGGCGTGCTGTCCGGGGTGGCCCAGCTGTCGCCCATGTGGGAGGCCCAGCAGGTCTACGCCGGCCTGGCCCGCGACGACGGCGGCTGGCGCCTGCTGCGGGACGGCACCCCCAACGGTTGGGGGGCCGTGGTGCGCCTGGCGCTCATCGCGCTGGTCACGTTGGCCGTCGCCACCTGGCGGCTCGGCCACATCAAGCCGACCGGCGGCGACGAGTAGCTACGGCCCGGGCTCGATCCGCACGTCGTGGTCGTCGGCGTCGGCGGCCAGGAAGGCCACCAGCCCGGCCCCCTCGGCCGCCACGGCGTCCCGGTCGGCCCGGGTGACCGGGACGACCGGCGTGACCACCAGCGTGGCCACAGCGCCCGCCCGCTCCACCGACCACATGGCCGCCACCCGGCCGTCGACCAGCACCGCCCCGGGGACGACGCCGTTGCGGGTCTGGAGGGTCCGGCGCACGTCCTCGTCGACGATGCGGCTGCGGTCGGCGTGGCCGAGGAACACGTTGTCGTAGTCGGGCAGGAACCGCACCGGCGCCGGCGTGTCGGGGTCGGGCCGGGGACCGTCGGGCAGGTCGAGCAGCTCGCGGCCGCTCTCGGCCCGGAAGCGCACCACCCGGTCGCCCAGGCCGTCGGCGACCGCCTTGAGCCGGGTCAGCCCCGACCAGGCCTGGACGTCGAGCACCGAGGCGGGCCCGAAGGCGGCCAGGTAGCGCAGGATCATGCCCTCGACGGACGGGTCGGGGTCGAGCGGTCGGCCCAGCCAGTGCTCGGCCGAGGTGTGGGCGGGGGCGCCCGAGCGCCCCCACACGGCCCGGGGCGGCACCTGGACCAGTGGCACGCGCGACCGCACGACCTGGGCCAGCGTGGCGGGATCGCGGTCGGGCCACCGCTCGGCCAACCGCTGCCCGAGGTCGCCGAACGTGAGCGGCTGCCGGTCGACCAGCGCCCGCCCGGCCGCCGCCACCTCGGCCAGGTCGAGCCCGGCGAAGCCGTGGCGCCAGCCGCTGCGGTCCAGCGCCCGGGCCAGGAACTCGGCGTGCAGCGGCCGCAGGAACAGGCAGTCGTCGGCGGTGACCAGGTGGATCGTGCTCCGCATGAGCACGATGCGCACCACCGCCCGCTCGGTCAGCAGCCGGCCCAGCTCGTCGGGGTCGAACCCGGCGAGGCGGGTCCACAGCCCGACGTACGGGGATCGGGGCGTCTGGGCCTGCTGGCCCACCAGGTGGGTCACGGTGTCGAGCACGGGAGCGTCGACCCGGTCGAGCAGCATCTGGCGGGCCAGCAGGGCCCGGTTGAGGGCCCGGGTGCCGAGCACGGGCGGGGCGGTGGTGGTCATCGCGGTCGGACTCCGGGATCAGCGCAGCGGGCGGAAGAACTCTCGCACGTCGCCCACCAGCAGGTCCGGCGTCTCCAGGGCGGCGAAGTGGCCGCCCTGGTCGAAGTCGGTCCAGCGGGTGATCGTGTTGGCCTGCTCGGCGTAGTGGCGGATCGACGGGTCCTGGGCGAACACCGCGACTCCCGTGGGCACCCCCGAGTCGAGGGGAGGGGCCCACTCGCCGGTGTGCATCCCCTCGTAGTAGAGGTTGGCCGCCGTGCCGGACGAGCCGGTCAGCCAGTAGAGCATGACGTCGGTGAGCAGCCGGTCGCGGTCGACGGCGTCCTCGGGCAGGGCGGCGTCGGCGGCGGTCCACGACCGGAACTTCTCGGCGATCCAGGCCAGCTGGCCCACGGGCGAGTCGGTCAGGGCGTGGGCCAGGGTGGCCGGCCGGGTCGACTGGAGCTGGTTGTAGCCCCACTCCTCGGTGGTGAAGTTCTGGATGAGGCCGAGCCGCCGGTGCTCGGCCTCGGTGAACCCGGCCATCACCTCGGGCTCGACGGGCCCCAGAGGGATGAAGCCGAAGGAGGCGGCGTTGACGTGCACCCCCACCACCCGGTCGGGGGCGGCCCGGCCCAGGTCGGGGCTGATGATGGCCCCCATGTCGCCGCCCTGGGCGCCATAGCGGTCGTAGCCCAGGCGGTCCATGAGCGTGGCCCACGCGGCCGCCACCCGGGGTGTGGTCCACCCGGCGCCCGCCAGCGGCATCGAGAACCCGAAGCCGGGGATGGTCGGCACCACCAGATGGAAGGCGTCGGCCGGGTCGCCGCCGTACTTGGCCGGGTCGCTGAGCGGCCCGATCACGTCGAGGAACTCGGCGAACGAGCCGGGCCACCCATGGGTCAGCACCAGCGGCAGGGCCGCGGCCTCGGGCGAGCGCACGTGGAGGAAGTGGATGCGCTGGCCGTCGATCGTGGTGGAGAACTGGGGCAGCTCGTTGAGCCGGGCCTCCTCGGCCCGCCAGTCGTAGCTGTGCCGCCAGTGGTCCGCCAGCTCGCGCAGGTAGGCGACGGGCACGCCCCGGTCCCAGGGGGCGCCCGGCAGCTCGGGGCCCCACCGGGTGCGGTCGAGCCGGTCGGCCAGGTCGTCGAGGTCGGCCTGCGGGATCTCGATGCGGAACGGGGTGATCTCGTCGGTCATGGGGCCACCGTACGATCCGCTGAGGACAGGTCTTGTCCTCGTTGAGCGCGAGACTGGCGGGCATGTGGGACACCTCGGCCCGGCTGCTGCGGCTGCTCGCCCTCCTCCAGACGAGGGCCTGGTCGGGTCGGCAGCTGGCCGAGCGC
This sequence comes from Acidimicrobiales bacterium, assembly GCA_036506715.1. Lineage (GTDB taxonomy): Bacteria > Actinomycetota > Acidimicrobiia > Acidimicrobiales > VFJN01 > ZC4RG19. The sequence goes on along the minus strand of DASXRH010000683.1, from coordinate 489 downwards.
CTCGGGGTCGACGTGCGCACCGTCCGGCGGGACGTGGAGCGGCTGCGGTCGCTCGGCTATCCCGTCCACTCCGCCACCGGGGTGACCGGCGGCTACCGGCTGGCCGCCGGCACCGACCTGCCCCCGCTGCTGCTCGACGACGACGAGGCGGTGGCGGTGGCCGTGGGCCTCCGGACCTCGGCCGGGGGCAGCGTGGCCGGCATCGAGGAGGCCTCGCTGCGGGCGCTGGCCAAGCTCGAGCAGGTGCTGCCCTCCCGGCTGCGCCACCGGGTGCGGACGTTCGGCGAGGTCACCGTTGCCCTGCCCGGGCCCCGCCCGGCGGTCGACCCCGGCCTGCTCACCGCCCTGGCCGCCGCGGCCCGGGGCCGCGAGCAGCTGCGGTTCGACTACCGCGACCACGGCGGCGCCACCAGCCGTCGCACCGTCGAGCCCTACCACCTGGCCCACACCGGCCGGCTCTGGTACCTGGTGGCCTGGGACCTCGATCGC